>JAYUBM010000001.1:0-9389 GCA_043740875.1 bacterium
CGCTTAGTGGAAAGTACCAACCTGGGTCGGCTGATGATTTAGTCGGCCTTATTAGTAGCTGGCGCCCTGACCAAATGCTACCAAGAGCTTATAAAGACAATCGGCGTAAGCCAAGGGAGATTTAATATGAGTTCAGCAAAACCCGAACGCGGCACTTTCTTGGTCATCGAAGGCACCGATGGGTCAGGCAAGGGGACACAGTTTGAACTTCTCGGCAGAAGATTAGCTGAATTGGGTCATGACATCGTTGTTTTTGATTTTCCCCAGTACGGTCAACCATCGGCTTATTTTGTACAAGAATATCTAAATGGGAATTATGGATCTGCCGAAGATGTCGGGCCATATACTGGTTCTTTATTTTATGCACTTGACCGTTATTCAGCCAGCCAGCAAATTAACAGTGCTTTAGATGCTGGTAAAGTTGTTTTATGCAACCGGTTTACGGGCAGTAATATGGCCCATCAAGGCACAAAGTTTGACCGCGCCGAAGAGCGACGCGGTTATTTTATTTGGTTAGACAATCTCGAATTTCAGATGCTTGGCATCCCGCGACCTGACCGGAGTATTGTACTGCGCGTTCCCGCCGATATTGCGCAGGGTTTGGTAGATAAAAAGACTGCCCGAACCTACACAGATAAAAAGCGTGACATCCATGAAGCTGACCTGGCACATCTCAAAAAATCTGTCGAGGTATACGACGATTTATGCTCACTTTTTCCAAAAGACTTTACCCGAATCGACTGCGTCCGAACCGGTAAACTTATGAGTATTCCACAGGTGCACGACATTTTATGGAAAACCGTGTTACCACTTCTGCCAAAACCACAAGCTGGTAAAAAAGGTAGCGTAACGACAGGTAAAAAACCAATCGTCGAAGTAAGCTTGCAAACAGCTAAAGATTTTAGCTATATTACAAAAAACGAAGCGGGCTTTACCGAAACAACCGAGGAGGGCAAAGCCTATTTGCGTGAAGCAGTAACTAATATAGACAGTAACGTTTACGCCTTTACCAGTAAACTGACACCAATTACCATTGCCGCAGCTATGGCGCGTTTATCGCGTCGGGCTGATGATATGCGTATAACTATTTTAGACGAATTTGCTAGCGCTGCCGGAAAAGATGAAAAGCTGTTACACCGGGTTATTACCGCTTACGGTGACGATTCAGTTCAACAGTTAGTGGGTCAGCATGTTGTTGTCGAAGGTGCCAGCAACTTACTGACAAAAAAACTTGAGTGGGGACGCCTGGCTTCTTACCTCGAACAATCAACCCGCTATATATATTTTGATCAAAAGGACGCCGATGGTAAGTACCGCTACTATATTCCCGATAGCCTAAACAATAAGACACGCGCCACTTATGTTCAGTTTATGGACGCATTATTTGACCTTTATTCGGACATGGTCCGAAAACTGACCACTTATGTACGCGATAATTCAGGTGTTCCAACAGCAGAACAAGATGTGGCCTGGCAAGGCGCAACTCGTGCCCAGGCTTGTGACGCCATCCGGGCTGTATTGCCTGTAGCCGTAAAAAGTACTGTCGGCATATTTGCCAGTGGCCAGGCACTCGAAAGCCTTATAATGCACCTATTATCCGATGAACTGCCCGAAGCCCGTATAACTGGTCAAAAATTACTCGATGAAAGCCGCAAAGTTGTTGGTACCTTCCTTGAACGTGCCGACAAACCCGAACGAGGCGGAGCATTAATTGCCTACAAAGCCAATACCTACAAATCTATTAAGAAGTTATCTGAACGTTTACTACCTAGCCAACACACCTCTCTGCATCAATCTGTCACATTAACTGACGTCTGGCCCAAAAATGAGCTTGATCTGTGTGCAGATATTTTATATGAGCACAGTGATATGCCTCTACTTGAAATACGCGCGCATGTTGCAAAATTGAATATTAAGCAAAAAGAAGAGATTGTGCGTACCTATTTCGGTGAACGCCTTAACCGCCGGCATCGACCCGGCAGGGCACTCGAAAAAGCCCATTACAGTTGGGATCTATTTTGTGATTACGGTATATTCCGTGATTTACAGCGGCACCGTATGGTTGATGATATGGAATGGCAAATGCTCACTCCTCGGCATGGCTATGAAATACCAAAACTTGTTGATGAAGCAGGGCTGAGTGATGCTTTCGAAAAATGTTTCGAAATCAGTTTAGAGCTTTACAGTGTAATGCAAAACGCCGATTACGCGCTCGAGGCCCAATATGCCACTTTGCTCGGTCATAGGATGCGCTGGAAAGTCACATATAATGCCCGAGAAGCTTTTCACTTGCACGAACTCCGTACCACGCCACAAGGTCACCCTGGGTATCGTAAGTTAGTTCTCGAGATGCACGAGAAGCTTTCTGAAGTCCATCCAATGATCGGCGAAGGCATGAAGTTTGTTAATACCGACGAGGATGCCGAGTTAACACGCCTAGCGGCTGAACGCTATACGCAGTTTAAGCTGAGTCAGCTCTAGTTAAATTAATTATCACTATGTGAATTACTCATGACTCGATACTATAAAACGTATAGTTGTTTTATGCAAAATTATCGGATTGACAATAATATTTATAAGTGTAAATTTAGTAGTATGGCTTTTGCTTTATTTGTAACACAATACCTCGTCCTCGTGATTATTGTCTCGGGCTGTGTTGCATTTGGTTTGAAGCCGGTTAGATAGCAACAATACAGCCCAAAAAAATAGGCTTCAATCTGAAGCTTTTTTTATTTTAAGGAGAACAAAATGTCACAAGCAAAAATGGATCGAATGGAATTTTCGGGGTGCATACCAAAAATACGAATAGCTGATGCAGTCAGCCCAGTCGATGCGCGCGTATTGCCAGCAAATTATAGTTTTAACGCGTTGCCTGAATCTCTACGGCCGCCAAAAGATCAACATTATCAAAAACCGCAATCTCACGCCGAATTGTTGCAATGGAAGTTACGCGAACAAGGCATAGATACTAGGGGAATGACCTATGGGGCGTTACAAGCATTCGTAGTTGCAAAAAAACTAACCGACAATCTGGTTTCGAACCAACCGCCAGCAGCCATTCATGAAGCAGCCTTAAATCCGGCCTATACGGCAGACTTCAATACAATGGTTGTTGTAGGCATCACTCACTTCATACGACCTCATGAGTTAGCAAGCGGCACAGAGTAAAAATCACCGAAATTACACAAGTAACATCAGTAATACTAGAATTTAGACTTATCTAAATCCGCATACGGATGTGGTACATTTTTAACATTAATCTCTATAGCACCACTAGCTTGAGCAGGTTCATAGACATCCGATCCTAAATCACGTGACATTGCTACAACTGAAGGGTAGGGCACAAACCAGCCGCCTTCATTATTGGTCGTCAAATAGCCAACTTGTTGTCGTGGGCTCTTATAGATCCGGTGCAGCGAAGCATAGTCAGGCAGCTGCGCATAATTGTACAAACCTTTTTCCATGCCAATTTTTGGATCAACCTCTTCAAAAGCATCCGACCAAGGAGTTTCGGCGGATATTGTCGCTGCTTTTACTGTAATTCCAGCCGAATTTAGATTGTAGAATATGTTAGTAGCAAAGGCTGCATTACTGGCAAGACCAGCCAAACTACGAAGTGCATGGCGCCGCGCAACATCTGGCAGCGGTCCTATTTCGCTCGTATCGGCGATGCCCGTCTTTTTATATTCATCTCCATTGGTGCGACCGACATTATCGGTAAGTCGCGAAATTTGCGCTAACGATTCACCTATAGGTTTAAGAAGCGCCATATCTACTGCATGATAGCCGGCTTTAGCCGAATTATTAGCTACTCCCAGCGCCTCGACGTCCGCCATAAGTACAAAAATTGCTAGTGCCGCCGGTTTTAAAAGTGGCTTTACAACTACATTTGTCCGGGCTTCATGGGCATTATGCTCATACAATATACTCATGCCCATATCATTCAACAGGCCTGTAAGTTTATCGCGGCATAATTCAGCCATTATGTGGGCTGCATCTTTTGGGTTTACCGTACGTAACCAATTTTCTAAACTATTTTGGCGTTCTGGATCGGCCATATTATTATCAAGCAAAATTGCAGCTTCTACAGGGTCGAAGTGTGCCATTTTTTGATTTTCATATATAACAGCCATAATTTGTTATTATAGCATTATATAGCCATCTTTGTCAAGGTTAATATCGCTTTACACATACGCATATATGTGCTATATTTAATCTGTTACCGAAGACAGTAGCAGCGCCTTAAAACGCTTAATGTGCTACCGAGGCAAACTGATTATGAATCTTTTTGTTTTTGAGCATTAGGAATGCTGTCTTGCCCCATGGGTACAGGCAGTTTTTTAATTCTCGGTAACAAACCTACTCAATGGTCGAAGAGTAGTTTTGTAACATAATAATGTAAGGAAAAATACATTTTATGGCTCTCACTAAAATTCAGAAGAACGAAGTCGTTGCTGAAATAGCCGAACTTTTAAAAAGCTCTAAGTTAACTGTGGTTGCAAAATACCAAGGTACTACTGTTAAGGCTATCCAAGCACTTCGTAAGCAAGCTAAAGAAAAGGGTACCGACGTTAAGGTCGTGAAGAATCGTTTAGCCATTAAAGCTATCGAGCAAACTGACGCTTTAAAGGGTACCGACACAAGTGCAATTAAAGGCATGCTTTTGTACGCCTTTAACTCTACAGATGAAGTAGCGCCAGCCCAAGCCTTGCACAATTTTGCCAAAACCGAACCAACGATAGAATTTGTAGGTGCGATCACAGCAAACGGCGTATTTATGTCGGTAGACGAAGTAAAAGCAATAGCTATACTTCCAAGTCGAGAACAACTTATTGCCGGCATTATTAGTACGCTTCAATCACCAGTTAATGGTGTTATGAGCGCACTAAGGGGTAATCTACACGGGCTGCTCGACGCTATCGCCGTAAAAGCAAACAGTTAAATCTATTCATAAAATTTGACATTAATATAATATTTTAAAGGAACCAAACCTCATGGCAACAGATTTAAAGAAATTTGCAGAACAATTAGTAAACCTAACTGTTCTAGAAGTAAACGAACTCGGAACGATTCTAAAGGACGAATACGGCATTGAACCTGCTGCTGCAGTTGCAGTATCTACTGCTCCTGCTGGCGACGCAGCACCTGTCGAAGACGCTAAAAGCGAATACGACGTTGTCCTAAAAGACGCTGGCGCACAAAAAGTAGCTGTTATTAAGGCCGTTAAAGACATTACAGGTCTTGGTCTTGGTGAAGCTAAAGCTATCGTTGACGGTGTTCCAAAAACTGTCCTTGAAAAAGCTAAAAAAGAGGATGCCGAAGCTGCCAAGAAGACTCTTGAAGCTGCTGGTGCAACCGTAGAGCTTGCTTAAATTTATCCAGATTTAGCCTCTTAAAGCGTACATTTTCATCCGATGTACGCTTTTTTAATACTCTATAAAAGGCAATAGTTATCCACAGAAATAAAGGTAAATTTTGACTTGACGTGGTATGCATGATACGTTAAAGGCTGTAGAGCGAGATTTGAAACAAATAGATACGTCGGAGAGACAAGTGGCTGAATTACCAGATAAACAAGTAAAAAGACTAAAAACACTAATAGCGGAGGCAGAGACTTCTTTGGCTGCAGCTAAAGAATTGCTCATTAGCCTCGTTGGTGATGATGGTATTGTTGCGTCTATTGATAACGAAGAAAACATTGGCAAAGTGATAGAAGGCGTTTTTGACGGCCAAAATATGGTCGGCAGCGATGGTAAGACCTACCCGGTGCCAGCAAACTATGCAAGTAAATCGAAATTGGTTCAGGGAGACATCTTAAAACTTACAATTGCCGATGACGGTGCCTTTTTGTATAAACAGATTGGCCCTATTCCACGTAAGCAAATTGTAGGTGTACTAAATCAAAAAGACGGGCATTATTTTGTGACTGTCGGAAAAACCGAATACCGCGTGCTGCTAGCCAGCGTAACATACTTCAAAGCCAAGCCGGGCGACCAAGTCAGTGTCAACGTCCCTGATTCCGATGTCGTTGCCGAGTGGGCAGCCCTCGAAGCCGCACTTTAACGGCGAGTTTAAAGCAGTAATCGCCTACAGGAACTTTTGTATAACTGCGACATAAACTTTATACTTCTTTAAAATGGCAAAGTTATTTTTTAGATACGGAGCTATGAATAGCGGCAAGAGTACCGCCGTGTTACAAGTTGCCCATAATTATGAAGAACGTGGCATGCACGTCTTACTCATTAAACCGGCAATCGATACCAAGGGTAATAATCAGATCGTATCAAGGCTTGGTGCCAAGCGCACGGTTAACATTTTAGCGACGCCAGATATAGACATTACCAATAATGTCTTAAAGTGGAACCGCGAAATTGAAAAAATAGACTGTATATTAGCTGACGAGGCCCAATTTTTTACGACAAAACAAATTGACCAACTTTTGGACTTAGTCGTAGCACACGGAATTCCCGTCATTTGTTACGGAATCCGTACCGATTTCCGGACGTTGCTATTTAGTGGCAGTGCGAGGCTTTTTGAACTTGCCCATACCATTGAGGAGCTAAAGACCATATGCCGCTGTGGTAAAAAGGCACTGTTTAATGCCCGCAAATTGGGTGGCATTTTCACTTTTTCGGGCGATCAGGTAGCAATAGACGGCAATGACAGTGTGCAGTATGAAAGCCTCTGCGCTAGTTGTTACGCCCAAGAGAAGTTAAAACTTATCTAAGATAATCTGTAGCAAAAAACACTCAGCACTATACTTTCTAATTAGCTACTGCTAGTCCATAATTAAAAGACATTATGAGTTTAGCACTATACCGCAAGTATCGTCCCAAGAAGCTGGCAGACGTCGTCGGGCAAGATCATATTATTACTACCCTTCAGAATGCCTTAAAAACCAAGGCAATAAGTCATGCCTACTTGTTAACAGGACCAAAGGGAGTTGGTAAAACCAGTATTGCCCGCATACTAGCCCATGAAATAAATGGCCTTCCATACAGCGACGACAGTTTGCACCTTGATATTATCGAGATAGACGCTGCCAGTAACAGGCGCATCGACGAAATCCGCGACCTTCGTGACAAAATTCACATAACACCTACTAGTGCAAAATATAAAGTCTACATTATAGACGAGGTACATATGCTAACCCGTGAAGCGTTTAATGCGCTTCTTAAAACTCTAGAAGAACCGCCAGAACACGTTGTTTTTATTCTGGCTACCACCGAAGCCCATAAAGTACCCGAGACAATCGCCAGTCGCACCCAGCGGTTTACCTTTAAACCGATTCAGCCTGATGACGTGGTGAAACATTTGGCACATTTAGCCCAAAAAGAAGCTATCAAAATTGATTCAGATGCGCTTGAGGTACTAGCAATGCATGGAAACGGTAGTTTCAGGGACAGTATAAATTTACTCGATCAACTCTCTGGCAGTGATACGACTATATCTAAGGCGGGAGCCGAATCAATTTTAGGTATTCCTAGCGCTAAAAGTATAACTAATATTGAGACAGCGCTTAAAAACGGTGATTCAAAGGAATTAGCGGCTATTTTACAGCATAGCCGGGTTGATGGTATTAATAGCACAACCTTGGCTAAAGAACTTGCCGCGCACATTCGTCAGGACTTTATTGATGGCACTATCGAGCCACAAAAAAAAGTATTGATTTTACTCGGTGCCTTAGCACGAATTACAGGCACAGAGGACCCTTTTACACATTTAGAACTGGCCCTGTTTAGCTATATTACAGACGATACTGCCTCTCGCGGTGTCCAACTTGAATCTACTCGGATTGCAACAAAAGTCGTGCCAGCACAACAAGTATTTACAAAGCCGAATGAGCCAGTACTGGGTAATGTAAAGATCGAGCGCATCGTTATACCGTTCGAAAGAACTGTAAAGCAACCTAAAGTAACATTACCTAAGCCTGTTGAAGCTGTTACAAATGCAGAGCCGTCAGATTACTGGAAAACGCTCATAACTATTATCAAAGGCCAGCACAATACGATGTACAGCATGCTTCGCATGGCAGTTCCACAGCTAGACGGAGATGTACTTACCTTAACTTTTAGTTTCAGTTTTCATCAAAAGCAAATGAGTACTGCCACTAACCAGCAGCGCATAGCTAATACAGCTAGTAGTTTATTGGGCCGTTCAATCGAGGTTAAATCGGTTTTTAGTAAGCCTGGCATCAACCAGTCACCAACTAACGCTAATTCACAAAGCAAAACTAAAACAACACTTTCAAGCGTTAGCAATATTTTTGAAGGCGCTGAGTTGCTAGAGTAAGAGTATGGATAATAACGCTGCAAAAATTCCACCACAAAGTCCCGAAGCCGAGGCAAGCTTGCTTGGTTCGTTACTCATAGACAGCGAAGCAATCGTAAAGGTTGCCGATGTTGTGAAAGGATATGATTTTTACGACGAACGACACCGTTATATATACGAAGCAGCCGTTACCCTTTATGAACGGCATAGCCCTATCGATGTGCTAACTCTGACTGAACAACTCAAAAACAACCAGCTACTCGAGGTTGTAGGTGGGGCAAGCTATATTTCTGAACTTACTAATTACGTGCCAACAGCTGCCCATGTCGAACAATACGCAGAAATTATAGCTACAAAATCTATGCGTAGAAGGCTTATTAAAGCATCCCAAGATATCACCCAATACAGTTACGACGAGGCAAGGGGATTCAAAGAACTCATCGAAGAAGCTGAAGCCCGTTTATTCGAAGTCAGTGAACGTCATGTTAGCCAAGACTTGTCTAGTCTAGAGGACATTTTAAGTGGCAGCTTCGACCGGTTAGATGAACTACACAAAGATAAAGGCAAATTACGTGGCATACCGACTGGTTATCGTGACCTGGACAACTTATTGGCCGGATTTCAGCGCAGTGACCTAATTATCTTAGCTGCTCGGCCCAGTATGGGTAAAACGGCTTTGGCACTTAATTTTGCCCATAATGTGGCCGTTAAGGCCGGTAAGCCAGTTGTAATGTTCAGCCTTGAAATGAGTAAAGAACAGCTTGTGGACCGTCTTTTGTCAGCCGAAGCGGGCGTTGATGCCTGGAATTTACGTACCGGAAACCTAACCGATTCAGATTTCGAAAAAATAGGCCAAGCAATGGGTACGCTCAGCGAAGCGCAGATGTTTATAGACGATACTCCCGGCCTCACAGTCAGTGATTTACGCACTAAAGCGCGCCGTGAAGCGCACCGCCGCGAACTTGGCCTGATCATTGTCGATTATTTACAATTAATGAGTGGGGGCAGCCGATTTGCTGGCGAAGGCAACCGAGTACAAGAAATCTCAGAAATATCGCGCGGCCTTAAAAGTATTGCCCGGGAACTTAATGTACCAATACTTGCCCTAAGCCAGTTAA
>JAYUBM010000002.1:0-9372 GCA_043740875.1 bacterium
GCGCAGTATGCACTGGTAAAAATGTTAGTAAATGATAAACGAAATTTAGCCGTCGTTGGTGATGACTGGCAATGTCTGGTGCCCGGTAGCATGATCGAAACTGTGACGGGACCTAAAAAAATTGAAGATATAGCAGCAGGTGATATGGTGCGCGCAGCAAGCGGTTACGGTAAAACGAACTATTTTAAAGTATCAAAACTCCGCAAGTTTACCAGTAAGGGCGACGTTCTTCATATTAAAACGGCATCAGGAAAACAAATTACTTGCACCCCAAACCACTTATTATTCGCTCGCTGGGATACTACAGATGACTTTTTTGTTTATTTAATGCATTCACGCAGTAAAGGTTACAGGATAGGATTAGCAAAAGGTACTAGGTTCGATGGTAAAAAACACGATACGGGATTACGCATCCGTGCAAACCAAGAACGAGCCGATAGAATGTGGGTGCTTAAAGTATGTAAAGATCGCCAAGACGCTGTATATAACGAAGCTTTGTTAGCATATAAGTACGGGATCCCAACGATGGTCTTTCATGCCTACTCTAATCGGGCAATGCAGCTTGATCAAAAACACATTAATGCACTTTATAATGAGATTGATACTGAAAGCAGAGCCCATAAGTTATTGGATGATATAGGGCTAACTTATGAATACCCACATTTTGTACCGCAGGCTACTACTCGGAATGATATTAAAAGAGTGGTCGTAAACTGCGTATTATTTGGAGATAAAAGAGCAACACAGACGAGTCCATGGTCGGCAAGTAGGCTTTCTGCTAACACAACTGAACGTGCCGATTTAAGTGTATTTAAAAATCTTAATTATAGTGTTCGTGTGGGACGGTCAGGGACATTTCGGGCTGAAATCCATAATCTAGATTACGCAAAAATCGAACAAGTATTGGGTAGCATAATTGATGCAAAATCTAGTGAATTACAAGTTAGTAAATACGGATATCTTACTGATAAGAAATTTTCATTTATACCGGCTGGTAGCGTATATGTTGGTATGTTGCTTCCTGCAGCCGATGGGGATAGCCTGGTTGATGACAAAATAATCGAGATTAGTAAAGAGAAGTATGAAGGTTCGGTATATGACCTTGATGTCGAGATGGTCCATAACTATATAGCGAATGGAATTGCCGTTCATAACTCGATTTATTCATGGCGCGGTGCAGATTTTAAGAATATTTTAAAGTTTGAGCATGATTATAAAGACACTACTATTATTAAGCTCGAACAAAATTACCGCAGTACAAAATCTATACTAGATGCCGCTCACGGGGTGATTACTAAAAATAAAGCCCGTAGTGATAAAAAATTGTGGACCGCAGCGGGCGAGGGAATGCCGGTGCAAATTGTGCCATTGGCCAGCGAGCGTGCCGAAGGCGAAGCGATTGTGCGGCGGATCCGCACAGGAACCGATATGGGGCTTCGCAGGTTCCGCGATTATGCCGTTTTATACCGCACAAATGCCCAAAGCCGAAGCATTGAAGAAACGCTTTTGCATTACGGCATACCGTACCGGATCGTCGGTGGCCAACGTTTTTATGACCGCAAAGAAATCAAGGATTTGCTTGCTTATATCCGGCTCATTTATCAACCGACAGACCGCATCAGTTTTGAGCGCATCGTAAACGTGCCAACCAGAGGCGTTGGTGCAGTGTCTTTGCAGAAGTTTTATGTGTGGCAGTATGCCAGTGGCCTTAGTCTGTACAACGCCCTTGTGCGTGTCCGTGAGTGTGACGGCCTAACCGCCAAAGCCGCAAAAGGCTTATCTGAAATAGCTGATATTATTACCAGTTACCAAGAAAATTTAAAAGATATAAGTATCGCTGGATTGGTCGATTCGATCACGCGCCGGATTGACTATAATGCTTACCTAAACGATGGTTCTCCGCAGGGCGAAGCCCGCCAAGAAAACGTCCGCGAACTCTTAAGCGTAGCGCACGAATACCAAGAATTAGGCCTAGAAGGCTTTTTAGAGGAAGTCGCTCTTATGAGTGACCTTGATACGGCCGACACCAGTGGCAATACGGTGACACTTATGACTCTGCACGCTGCCAAAGGGCTAGAATTCCCGATTGTATTTATGACGGGTCTAGAAGAAACGGTGCTACCGCACAGCCGAGCACTGTATGACCAGTCCGAAATGGAAGAAGAAAGGCGACTGTGTTATGTTGGCATGACGCGGGCCCGCGAAGAACTACACTTGAGCTATGCCACCAGCCGTTTATTATATGGCGGAAACCAGCATAATCCACCCAGCCGTTTTTTGGCAGAAATTGGCGGCGAATCGGTGCTGCAGCAATCGGTGCTAAGTAACCAACCTAACCTGGATGGATGGGGCAAAAAAGCCCAAGAAGCCGTGTTTGACGACGGCCCACATTATGTAGCCGAACTAAACGAAGGCGATACCGTGAAGCATCAGATATTTGGCAAGGGAGTGATTATGGAGCTGGACGGTGAAAACGCCGTTATTTATTTTAAGGGTAAGGGCAGCAAGCGGTTAAATATCGCCTTTGCTCCGTTAGAGAGATTATGAAAACCAGATTCTGGAGGGCAATATATTGGGGCTTGTGGCCACTGATATGGGTGTATGCGCCCTTGCAAGTCCGGGCCCGAATATTAGTAGTTTGCGGCAACGAATTCTTGGTGGTAAAATCATATTTTGGGAATGGCACGTGGGAGTTACCGGGTGGAGGAATACATTTAGGTGAAAAGCCAGCTTTAGCTGCGGCGCGTGAGCTGCATGAGGAAACGGGTCTTAAATTGCAGGTAGAATCATTGAAATTATTACTGCCAGCCCAAACCTTCCGGGAAAAAGGCATGTTATTCCGTTTTCATATTTTTTGGGTTTTGCTAGACCGGAAAGACAAAATACAGTTTCAGACAAATGAAATTGTTGATGCTACGTGGCTACCACTTAACGGTCCAATGACGAAGGTACAGACGCATGTGGCAACCTCAGTAAGCTGCTACATTCGATCTAAAGTCTAGGCTTATCTGGTAAAATACAAAGACACCCCTAAAATATTATTTTAGTGTGGACGTGTATTTATGAAAAAATTTTCAAGTATTAAGACTGTGTCTACTGCTGTTGTTCCAAATGGAACGCATTTTTTTGTCCGTCATCCTTTTTTAATTCCCGTGACGTCTTTTGTGGCTTTATTTTTGATTGGCCTAGCATTTTTTGTATCGTTTAACGGACAAACTGTCGGTGCTACCGACAAGCGAATTGTGCAAATATTTTATGATGGCAAAAGTCAAACTGTGCCAACTCGTGCTAAAACAGTTGGCGATTTACTGGAGCGTTTAAAAATACCGGTAAGCACCAAGGATGTTGTCGAACCTAGCCTGGATTCACCAATTGTAGAAGATAACTTTAAGGTAAATGTCTATCGTGCCAGGCCTGTTGTTGTAATAGACGGGGCAAAAAAGTCATACGTTATCAGTGCTGCTACATCTGGCAGAACCGCTGCCGAACAAGCTGGTGTAGCGGTATATGCCGAAGATAAGGTAGAACGGGATGCAATAGACAATGTGGCACGCGATGGCATTGGTGACAGGGTAACGATTAGCCGAGCGACTCCGGTTAAGATTATCTTGTATGGTGACGCATTGACGCTTCGGACTCATGTTAAAACAGTTGGCGATCTATTGAAAGAAAAAAATGTGATTCTTGCTAAAGACGATACTATCCAGCCAAATGTATCCACGCCGCTACTAGCTAACATGCAAATAGTTGTTGTTCGCTCGGGTACTAAGGTGGAGACGATCGAACAAACCATCCAACCGCCAAGCGAAACAATAGAAGATTCCAGTTTATCTTTTGGCACTACCGTCATACGGCAAAAAGGTGTACCTGGTAAAAGAGCCATTACTTACCAAATAAATTTAGTAAATGACAAAGAAGTTGGCCGGACCGAAATACAAAATATAGTTGAACAAGAGCCGGTTAAAACAATTATTGCACGGGGGCAAGCGGTGTCTATTCCGGCAGACAAAAATATTTTGATGGCCAGTGCCGGTATTGCTGCGTCGGACTACCCATACGTTAATTATATTATCAGCCGCGAATCGGGCTGGTGTGCAACAAAATGGCAGGGCCAAATAGGCTATTGCCCGGCTTATTATACAGAACTACACAGTCCATCAAGCGGATTTGGTTTTGGGTTGTGCCAATCAACACCTGCCGGAAAAATGTCCAGTGCCGGCAATGACTGGCAAACAAATCCTGTAACGCAGTTAAAGTGGTGTAGCGGTTATGCCCAAAGCGGTAAGTTCGATGCTTATGGCGGCGGCTGGCTGGGGGCATATAATTATTGGCTTTCACACTCTAACTGGTAGGTGGGCCTTATTAAAATGCACATCATGGGCGTAAAACTGTGCTAAAAATTTCACCGTATTAGCATACGGCTCAATCTTTATGCTCGTTTTTCATCCCAAGCTGCACTATTTTAATAAGGCCCTGTTGATCCTTATATTTACACTATTTTTATTAGTTCAAATTTAATTTATAATAAACAGATATGAGACGGACATGAGTGAACCTAAAAAAAGTATGGGCCAGCATTGGCTGTATGATGCTGATACATTGCAGAATATTTGCGACGTTGCCGATATAAGCTCTTCAGATACAGTCCTCGAAATAGGACCGGGGCTTGGGACACTCACCGAACGTTTGCTTGCGACGGGTGCAAAAATTATAGCGGTTGAATTTGACAAAGAATTACTGGGACCGCTGCGCGCCAAATTTAATTATGTGCCAAATTTTGAATTAGTGCATGCTGATATTTTAAATTTTAATTTGAATGACTTGCCCCAAAATTATAAGATTGTTGCTAATATTCCCTATTACCTGAGCAGTCATTTACTGCGAATACTGGGCGACGCAACAAATATGCCAAGCTTAGTCGTATTGTTAATGCAAAAAGAAGTAACACGGCGGGTGTGCGCAGTGCCGCCTAATATGAGTATTTTATCAGTCGCTGTGCAAATAGAATTTGACGCTTCACTTGGAATGTTTGTACCGGCCGCTCTTTTTACTCCACCACCAAAAGTAGATTCGCAGGTGCTTATTTTACATAAAAAAACTTCACCATTTATACCTAGTGTTAGCAAGAAAGCATATTTACATGTTGTAAAGGCTGGTTTTTCGTCAAAACGTAAAACACTGCGCAATACTATCAGCTCGGGGCTGCAACTAACAAAACCACAGGCTGAATTATTATTACAAAAGTCTACAATCGACCCTACGCGACGTGCCGAAACGGTTACATTAGCGGAGTGGCACGAACTCTATAAGCAAAGCTTGACACGTTAACTGTTAGCCTGTAAAGTGTGTAGGTAGACTTATGCAACAAGATTCAATTGGGTATGCATTGCACCAACTGGTCTTTATAATAGACCGCCAATCCGACGAAGCGCTCCACGCGCAGCTCGGAGTCGGTTTTTCGCAGTTTAAAATCCTGATGGCTGCCAAAAAACGGACTGGATTAAAACAGAACGATATTGCCAGTTATTTAGGACAAACAGAAGCGAGTGTAAGCCGGCAGATTAAAATCATGAAAGCAGACGGACTTTTAATTGTACAAGTCGATCCTAATAACCGCCGGGCGCGGTCTATCGTGCCAACCGACAAAGGGGTGATTCTTGGCAAAAAGTGCGTTGAAGTGCTAGAAGTTACCCACGCTACGGTTTTTGGAAGCCTCAGTTTTGCCGAACAAAAACTAATGCGCGAACTGCTCGAAAGATTAACTAACAAAGCGTGTTTACGAAATAAATAGAAAGTTAGGGATATGGAAAAACTGAAAAATAAAATAGCTAGCAAAGCGCTACCGGCTGCCTTATTAACAGTGTTCGTTGATGCAATTGGCGTCGCTATCCTCATTCCAATTTACACTTTACTAGTTAGTCCTGGCCCACAACGGGTTATTCCGGCAGCCTGGTCACTCAGTACGGGCTTTATTTTGGTAGGCTGGCTCACCGGTGTATATTCACTCGCTACCTTCTTAGCCGCACCGATACTTGGCCAGTTAAGTGACCGCCATGGCCGTAAAGTAGTGCTCGCAATAAGTTTGGCAGGAACAGCCGTAGGATATGCCTTGTTTGCCGTTGGTATCATTACCAAAAACATACCGTTATTATTTGCTAGCCGATTGATGGATGGTATTACTGGAGGTAACATCGCCGTCGCCCGAGCAGTCATAGCGGATATTAGTACACCCAAAAACCGTACCCGAAACTTTGGGCTAGTGGGTGCAATGTTTGGGCTAGGTTTTGTACTGGGGCCATATCTTGGTGGTAAATTAGCTTTTGCGCATGCCCCATTCTTTAATTTGCTTGGCAGGCATTTTTTGAACACACCTAGCTGGTTTAATGCCGCCACACCATTCTGGTTTGCAGCCATACTCGCAACTATCAACACTGGCTTGGCACTGTTTGTTTTACCCGAAACAATCAAAGAAAAAATACATGGCAAAATGAATGTGACCCAAGCTTTTACGAATATTAAAAAAGCCTTCACGATAGAAGGCGTACGCAATATTATGCCGATAGTTTTTTTGTATAGCGGCGGTTTTGCGTTTTTTACCACCTTTTTTGGTTTTAACCTGATAGCCCGTATCCCTGGCTTTAAACCTAGCAATGTGGCGGATTTCTTTAGTTTTGTGGGCATTTGTATCGTTATAGTGCAGGTATTTATAACACCTTTTTTGGCTAAAAGATTCAAAAATTATCAAATAGTTAGGTTTAGTTTGTTTGGTTTAGCGGCGGCTTTTTTGCTACTCTTTTTACCGCACACCTCACCAGCATTATATGCGACCGGCTGGACAATTCCCCTGTTTGTGGGACTAACGATGGCTAACATGATTGCACTTGTCAGTAGCGTTGCCGGACCTAAAATACAAGGTGAGGTTATGGGTATTAATAGCAGCGTCGAGGCTTTGGCGCAAGGTATACCGGCCGTAATGAGCGGCTATATTGCCAGTATTGCCGTTGGTTTACCTATTATTGTCGGCAGTATTATTGTCGCTTCAGCTGGGATATTATTCTGGATATTAATACGCCCCAAAGGCATTAATGCACACACCGAAGCCGCCGCTGCACTGCACGTGTAAGTAATACTTACCGCATGTATGTGTTGGCAAAGTAACTAAATATACTATTTGTCCAGGCAAAGCCGGACTGTGACGGATAGACACCCGATACAGGCTTGTTTAACGGTGTTACAACGTTATATTTTTCTAAAAATTCGCCATGAGCATTAAACCAGTCAAGATTAGTCACCAGCCATTTTTTAGCAATACGTTCGGCATCGGCGGTATAGCCGTAGCGGCCCAATCCTTCGCACGCAAAATAATGCAGTGGCGCCCAGCCATTCGGGTAAGCCCACTGCGTTTTAGTTGAGCCAAATAAATTTGGATATAAAAATAATCCCCCCGTTGCCGTTAAGCCACCTCTGTGTTCAAAGCGTCCCAGATTTTCGGCAATTCGTTCTGCCTGTTCATCGCTTGCCAAGCCCGACCAAAGTGCAAAATAGCCAGCCAGTGACCAGACGTTTCCAAGTTCTTTTTTTTGAAAATTATAGTCATAATAAAAACCACGTAGTTTTCCCCACATCAGTTCGTTTACAGCAGTGCGACGTTTTTCGGCCGAAATTAGCCATTTTGTTTCTTCGGATAAGATACCAAAAATATGTGCGGCTCGGGCAAAATCTGTTTCATATTTATACAGCAAGCAGTTAAGGTCTATGGGCAGATAATCGAGAGCTTTACGCTGAAACCTGGGGGTCATATCCCAGCCACTTTCGGCTTCGGCAAGGTCGTGCAATAAATTAATATCATAATACCTACTAAGACCTTTGTGAACCTGATGCCAATGCGGATGGCTGGTTCGCATCCAGACATTTTCATATTCGGAAATAGCCACTTCGATACGTTCTTTTAGCCAGTGATCCGTTTTTTTATAGCGGTCGTATACCAAAAAAATAAAAGAGGTTAACACGGGCGGTTGAGACCGGCTGAGCATATACATACGGCTGGCATTGGGTATCATGCCGTATTGCCGAAACATGTACAGCAAGTTTTCGAGCATGCCTTCTACCATTACCTGATGCTGTGGACCGGTCATGCCAATGGCAGTTATGTAACTATCCCAGTAGTATTGCTCGTCAAAATGAAAATCATTATTGCCAGGTGAAGGTACGATGTAGGGATGCGGCAAACCAATTAAAGTACCCTCTGTTTTGGTCGCAACGCGGGTTATCTTTGGCCAGTATGACTCGATATACTGCAAGGCGTTTTGCATGTGGTCGGGGTCTATTTTTGGTGTTTTATTTAGTAGTGCCATAAGTTAACAGCTTACGCTACCTTGAGCACTTTTTGAAACTAAAATATTGCCGGTAAGATAAATACTAAATTAAAGTACGCTAGAAAGTTCAGAATTAAGTTGGCTAGAATCTAGTGTTTTATCAATAGGTTCATTATCTAGTGTTTTAATGGCTTGTTTGGCCTGCGCTTTTGTACTGATCTTTGATGGTATGCCAGTGGCTGACGACACGGTAGTCGCACTAGAACTTGGGCTATTCTTAGTTGATTGGCTCTTCATAACGCGGTAACCTGCAAAGCCCACCACACTTAGTACAAAAACGCTCATGATTAATACTATATGTCCCGAACCTTTTTGATCTGATAAGTGGCTCATAATTAGTTTGCTCCTTCTGCTGTTTCGATTGATTTGAGAATTGCTTTCACGGAATCACGGAATGTTTTTAAATCGGTTCTAGTCAAATTAGCAGCAGCTTTGAAAGTAGCAATGTCACTGGCAGCCGTCTCTTTGGTACAGTCAATAGTCACCTTTAGTGAACTAAGAACAGTGGCTGACGCGGTTGCTTGTGTTTGTGCCAATTTTGCAGCAGCAAGTAGGCTATCATAATTTGCGATAGGTGTGGCCGAGCCTTTTTGAGATTCTACAATCTTGGCTAGTACCGCGTTTATTTTATCTAAATGCTTTTTACTATTGTTCTGAAGATTAGCCAGTTTATTTTGTAGGCCTTTTTGTAATTCAGTACAATTTTTAAGCCGCTCATCTTTTGTATGCTCTTTAGCAGACTTTTTAGCCTCAGCCAACAGCTCTTTTCCGCTTTCATGAACCTTAAGTTCGGTCGTTTTTTCCATTTCTACCGCGTGTTCTTGCTCAGCTTCAGTCGGTGCCTCGGGCTTGGCATCATTACTTAAAGTATGCACTTCTGTAGGGCTACGGCCACTAGTACCACCGCTACCACTACTGCCTGAAGTTTCAACTCCATCACGGGCAAATACGGGAATGGTTACGCTTATGGGTAATAAAAGTGACAAGATTAGCGTTA
>JAYUBM010000003.1:0-2869 GCA_043740875.1 bacterium
CGGTCAGGCATTCGTATTCCAAGATGGCATTTATCAAGAAGCGACTTGGACAAAAAGCGCCCAGAGCGCCCAAATTGAGCTAAAAGACGCCGGTGGCAGAGTGCTGGCATTGAATCCAGGACAAACGTGGTTTACGGCTGTTGGGGGTAGTAATATGGTTACGTTTACTGCACCGACACCGGTCGTACCAGCGCCTACCGTAAAAGTGGGACCGTAAAATGGACAACTTTAAACTGTTAGCTAGGGCAACGTCTGTACGAATCTGGTTGTCGACAGTTTTATTGGTAACCATTGTCTTGGCAATTGGAATAGCCGCTCAATATCAGGGCATAGGCAACATTACTATTATTGCGATATGCTTTGTGGTCACACTGTTGCTTGGAGGTTTGTTTTCAAGGATGTTAACAACTATGGCCCTGCAGCCGCTAGCTGATTTGCGCCAAGCAATTTTACACGTCAGTCAGGGTAGCACCAATCTTCCGGCACCTGACCTGCAAAAAATCAAAAGGGGACGTGAACTTGTATCTTCATTGGCCCTCGCTGTCTACGATATGGCAAGCAAAGTACAGCAAGAAAAAGTTGTAGAATCTGCAGTTGGGTTTGCCGAAACAGATAAAGTTCAGCTACTAAACGAAATACCTCTGCCTCTTTTTGCAATCAATTCAAAAAATGGGTTGCAATCAGTTAATAATGCCGCTTTAGATTACCTTGGTATCGATAAAGCCAGGCGAGGTGAATACATTGGCAAAAATATTAATGACATTCTGAACATGGCCTTTCCAAGCGATATAACTTACGAAACGTGGCTAAGCGACTGCCAAAATAACGTTGTAACGGCTAATACTGTCTGGAACAGGGTGCGCTTAATTGACGCTGAAGGTAAGTCGTTAAAACAATTTGATTTGGCGGCCTCCTATAACAAAGGTAACGATATTGAATCGGTGTTAGTGATGTTCGACCGTACTTCTGCGTACAACGCCGATGACCAAGAAATTAGTTTTGTGGCCATGGCAGTGCATGAGCTGCGAACACCGCTTACTATTATGCGCGGTTATATCGAGGTGTTCGAAGACGAGCTTGGACCAACGCTGAACCCCGAACTTAAAGATTTTATGTTTAAAATGCATGCCAGTGCCCAGCAATTAGCTGCTTTTGTCAGCAATATCCTAAACGTTGCCAGGATCGAGGAAAATCAGCTGACCCTGACCTTGCACCAAGAAGATATTGGCCAAATACTTACTTCTGCAGTCGCCGATCTAGAGCTGCGTGCCCGTGTACATAACAGGCACATAGAATTAGTTATAGCGCCTGATTTGCCAAAGGTAGCCGCCGATCGGATAAGTGTGCACGAAGTCATTAATAACTTAGTTGATAATGCTATTAAATATAGTGATAAATCTGAAAAAATTATTGTCACTGCTGTCATTGGTGATACAAAAATGATAGAAGTCAGCGTTCAAGATTTTGGTGCAGGCATCCCTGAATCTGTCGTCCCGAAATTATTCGACAAATTTTACCGGAGTCACCGCAGTCGTAGTAGTATCGGCGGAACGGGACTAGGCTTATTTTTGTGTAAAGCCATAGTCGGTGCACACGGAGGTAATATATGGGTTAAAAGCCACGAGGGACAGGGTAGCATATTTACATTTACACTAGAGCCTTATGACGAAACACGGCACGGTGCCGAAGCCCAAGGCCAAGATGGTATCATGAGGGGAGCACATGGCTGGATTAAAAACCATTCGATGTACAGAAGATAATTATGGAACCTACGAATAATACAACCCCAACCTCAGTCCGGCCTACAATACTTTGCATAGAAGACGAAAATTTTATTGGCGACCTTTATACACGCGCACTCACCAGTGGCGGCTACACTGTAACCGTAGTTGCCGATGGCCAGGCAGCGTTGACAGAGGCCGAAACTAATAAATATGATCTTATTTTGTTAGATATTATGTTGCCGACCATAAGTGGCATCGAAATTTTGCGTCGGCTACGTGACCCGGCACGCACTACACCATTGAAAGCAAAAATAATTATTACCACCAACCTAGACCAAGAAGAAGGCACCCGTGAAAAAATCGAGCAACAAGCCGACGGCTATTTAATTAAAGCCGAGATTACCCCGCGCGAACTGGTTGAATACATAAAACAAATACAGCTCTAATTTTTAACTCGCCGATGATATGATGTAGGATAATGAACTTCGCGGTATACAAACATTTACTGGGTACCTATGGACGCAAGCCAGCCATGTGGTTTTCGTTATGTGCCGAGATAATACGTTCGCTTGTTAACCGGGTATACGTCGTTATTTTACTTGCAACCATGGCAGCAAATATAACCAGTGGCAATATAGCCGGCGCCAAGCACTATGCAGTAATTTATCTGATTGTGTCGGTTGTGGCAATCGTTATTTCGACTGCCGGCGAACTGACTTCACATTACACCGAAAACGTGGTGTATGGCGAACTGCAGCTGAATTACTACAAAAAACTCACTAACAAAGATATGTCTTTTTACCGCGACAATCAAACTGGCTACTTGACAGTCATGATGCGCCAGTATGCCGACAGCTCTATTTTGCTAACCCGGCTGTTAAAGGGTGAAGCCGTCCGAATGCTTATTTCACTCACCGTGCCGGCCGTCGTGCTTTTTACATATTCTTACAAAATTGGGACAGTCGCTTTGCTTGTTATTGTATTCCAGCTTGGGTACATTATCTGGTCATCGTCAAAAACCAAAAAATATCTTTTGCGAACTGGCGAAGTATACCGCCGGATATCCGGTGAAGTTGCCGATGATGTCACCAATATTGTTGCCTACAAATCAGCCGGACAAGAAGAATCTGCCTTAACACGCATGA
>JAYUBM010000004.1:0-2813 GCA_043740875.1 bacterium
AATAGGCGCTTTGCAACACGTCCCCAGCCAACCAGGGCTGTTTGGTGAACAGCAATAACGGGAATGTTTTGAAACAAGCTAACTTCGAGTTTGCCGGTAAAAAGTTCGCTATTACCAGGCACAAAACGGTAGGCTACGTGGTTAGCTTGGGCGTACTGAAGCAGTTCGCTATTTTTATCTTGGTCAACGTAGAGTTCGGTCTGCACAATACTGTGAAAAGGGTTGTCTTTCAGCGTATAAAGGGCTTTTTCGAAGCTGTCAAAGCGCCGGTTGCTGGGAATAGTGGGCAATTCATGTGGGGCCGTCGTCACCACGCCCACCACTTTATAACCAGTTACTCGGGTGTTATGCAGGCCAATGAGTAACTCACGTGTGATCGGCGTATTGCCAACAATAAGCACTCGGTTTACACCGGTTCCATGGGCAAATAATGCCCGGCGTGCTGACCGCAGTAAAGTCCGCGACAACAGTACCAGCAGTACGCTAATTATAAAGCCGTATATAGGCACTAATCTTGCCGGAAAAATAACCCTTTTCAGGGCGTATTCGCTGGATATAAGAAACAATGTACCAATAAAGCTACCAATAAGAATGCGCGCCGCTTCGGAAAAACGACTTTCATAAACTTCGGACTTATACATATTAAGGAAGGCAAAAATCATGAGCCAAAACGGTAATAGTACCAAAAAGATGGCAATGTAGGTGTGGGCGGGCACTTGTGCCGGCAAGGCGCGTGGGTCAAGTT
The DNA here is from genome assembly GCA_043740875.1 of bacterium. Taxonomy (GTDB): domain Bacteria; phylum Patescibacteriota; class Saccharimonadia; order Saccharimonadales; family SZUA-47; genus JBBQVE01. The sequence goes on from JAYUBM010000004.1 coordinate 746, forward strand.
TGACGCGGATTATATAGGCCAGGGTAAAGGCGGCAATAAGCGCCACAAAATCACCAACTAGCAGGATAAAGCTGTACAGAAGACTAGAATTATTCTTCATTCGTAACCCTATTATAACTCTATAGTTGTTGTACCCGAAACCGGACTAAGGTTGTTTTGTATAAGGTGTCTGTAAATCATTAAAGTTGACTCATGAGCGGCATAAAAATGCCCTCACTTTTGGGAAACAAAAGTCACTTTAACGACATAACAGTCACCTTTGCGACGCTTAATTCATTTTATATAAGTGGGCTGCATATCATTGAAAAGACCCAGTCAGGCATAAATATGCCTTCCTTGCTTGGGGAACAAGAGTCTTTTAAATGACACTGCAGCCCGCTTATCCCACGTTTACTTTCTTTGTGTTCCCTGTAAATCATTAAAGTTGACTCATGAGCGGCATAAAAATGCCCTCACTTTTGGGAAACAAAAGTCACTTTAACAACTTTACAGATACCTTAGCAACGCATTTTTTTATTATGGGTGAACGGGGGTGCGCTTTCTTATATAAATACTGTAAACTATAAGTTAGCATGAGAGTCAATACTAAACACCACGTACGGCTGATCCAATTTGCTGAATATATGATTGCGGGTGGTGCGTATTTTTGGGTTGGATACGGTATCTTTTTTGTGGCCGATAAGGGTCTGCACTGGAACTTGTTTGCAGCCACTATGGCCGCCAACGTTACGGGCTGGACGGTAAACTTTTTACTGCAGCGCTATTGGGTTTTCAAAAATCCTAAGTCACGCGAACACATGGGTGAAACGACTGGCCGTTATATTTTTATTACGCTGGTAGATTTTGGGCTGAATTATCTGATTTTACTGGGACTTAAAAAGGTGGGAATTACCCCATATATTGGTCAATTTATATCATCGGCATTTTTCACGGGCTGGAATTACCTGTGGTACCGTTACTGGGTGTTTCCGGACAGGTATCAACCCAAACACGCAGGCAAAAAGTTGGCAACGCGGTGAGCGGTACAATTAACGGTATAACCCGTCCGACTAAAAAGCAAAAACAACTGCTCGAATATATCGAGAGTTTTATAGCAATCCACGGCTACAGCCCAAGTTACCGCGAGATTATGAACGGCATCGGCTATAATTCGGTAGCGACAGTAGCGCTGCACGTAAATAACCTAGTGAAGCGTGGTCATTTATTACGCCGTGAGAATTCTGCCCGCAGCCTTGAACCCGTTAAAAATGTCGCTATAAAAGAAAAACCAACAGATATTAGCGCCCTTGATTCTGCCTGGCTATTTGCCCATGTCGAACAGCGTTTTAAACAAGTAGAAGCGCATTTTGAACAACCAATCATGGACGAAATTTACGTATTAATTGGGGCCATTAAAGTGCTTGGTTTTGATGAACAAGCCTATGCCTATGCCGGACGCATAAGTAGCGTGGAGGTTAAATAATGGGACAAAAATTAGCTGTTTTTGATATAGATGGCACTATCGCTAACCATGGGGTGCTAGACCAAGGGGCCTTGGCAGGCATCCGTCATTTGCAGAGCCAGGGTTATATTACGACGCTGTGTACTGGCAGAGGTTATAGAACCCTAAAGTTGGCTTTGGGCGATCATTTTGACGAAGTAGTATCCGATAAAGCCCTCTTGATTTTGGAACATGGTACAAAAATTACCGACAAACTTGGCAATGTGGTATTTGCTGAATACCTAGGTAGCGAAGAAATAAACCATATAATTGATTTTTTGCGGGCGAACATAAGTATCGTGAAAATAATTTGGAGCCACCCTGAAAACCCGTCAAATAAAGATTTGATGTGGTGCATTAATGCATCGGTCATGACACAAGAATCACCAAAAAGGTCGGGGTATGCCAACTTATTTACTGGGTCTTTTGGACAACTCCGCACACTTTTGTTAGAAGAAAAGCTGACATCAGTCGGGGCTAAAATGAACCCACATGTACAAGTGCATAACCTAAAACTGGCCTTTACGCGCTCACCAATTAATGTAATTTTTCAGGATGGAAATATAGATTTTTTACGAAATAATACCA
>JAYUBM010000005.1:0-9160 GCA_043740875.1 bacterium
CATACTGCCGCTGCACCGCTTCAGATCACTGAGCTTTTACCAAATCCGGCCAGTCCAGCTACCGACGCTAACGATGAATTTGTTGAACTATTTAATGCAACAAGCGAAACCGCTAATCTGAGCGGCTATAAGTTGCAAACAGGCAATAGCTACAGTTATTCGTACATTTTTACAGGAGGTAGCATTGCACCCGGTGAGCACAAGGCTTTTTTTGCATCCCAGACCCACCTGACGCTTAGCAACACTAGCGGCAGGGCACGGCTTTTATCGAACCTTGGTACAACCCTGAGCGAGACCAATGCTTACGGTAAGGCCGACAGTGGCAAAAGTTGGGCAATAAGTGACGGTGTATGGGCCTGGAGCACTACGCCCACCCCAAATTCTGAAAATACCATTACTGCACCCGAAGTTGCTGCAGCGACAAACACTGCAAGCGGAACGGCTAAGACAAAAGCAGCCAGTACCGTTAAAGCAACTGGTGCGGCAGTAAAAAAAATAGCTACGGCAAAAGCTGCTAAAACAACCGTAACCACAGATAAAAAAACCTATCAAAACCCCGCCAGTGACAAACAGCCGCTACCAATGAACCCATTTATACTTGTCGGTGTGGGTGTGATCGGGTTAGGCTACATGATATATGAATACCGAGATGCAATTATTAACCGTTACGCACAATTCCGCCGAAACCGAACGCTTCGCCGCACAACTCGCAGCTAATTTACTGGGGGGTGAAACTATCGAACTGGCGAGTGACCTTGGCGGCGGTAAAACAACTTTTGCGCGTGGTTTATTGGTGGGGTTAGGTAGTAATGACCACGTATCTAGCCCAACGTTTACTGTTTCGAAAGAATACAAAGCAGGTACATTCCGAATATTGCACTATGATTTTTATCGTATGAGCGACCCGGGTCACGTCGCCGACATGCTGGCCGAAGAAGTGTTGGATGATAAAACTATTTGTATTATTGAATGGGCCGGCAGTGTCGCAGAAGTGCTCCCAAAAGACCGGTTACTAATCACTATTGCAAAAGATGCAACCAATGAATCGACGCGGACAATAACCCTGACTTATACTTCGCGCACCGCTTACAGTGTGAAGGGGCTACTTTAAAAATGTATTTAGCCCTGCGTACCGATAACCCAAAAGCAGAAATTTATCTGTATGAAGGCCATAAGTTAGTTACCTCTTTGGTGTGGCAGGCTCACCGTGAATTATCTGCTACGATTCATCTCAAGTTAAAATCGATAAGTGAATCTGCCGGGATACCGTTGTCGGCGCTTTCGGGCATTATTTTTTACAGTGGTCCAGGGTCATTTACTGGTTTACGCATCGGCGCTGCTGTTGCCAACGCACTAGGTGCAAGTTTTGATATACCGGTCATAGGTGTAACACATGGCGACTGGTTAACGCACGGAGTAGAAAAATTAACTGGTATGCACGGCTTTGTGGCAATCGAGCCGTTTTATGGCAGTGAAGCGACGACGACAAAGCCAAAAAAGTAACGTATCATATCGCATCATTTTCAAAGAATAACTTGACAATTTCAAAGCGTAAGCGATACTTAAAGTGTAGTACTTTATAAAACAAAAAAGGAAGTTGAATATAGCAAAAAACTGTACTGCTATATGCCGTCAGCTTTATAGTGCTCGTAACTGTAAAGCCGGTAAGAAATGATTAAGATATTTACCATTTATTGGTATGAAAAAATTTTAACTGGGGTGCACCATGCAGCCATACGCTCAACAACAAAACGACGAAATATCACGTAACCGCCTACGCAAGTATGGTGCAGCTGTTGACGTGCCGGAAAGTTACCAACAGAGTGTTCAAACTAGCACTACGCTAGTGCAGTCTTTGCAAGGCAGTGCTAGTAAACATGTAGTGCAGCCCTTACCCGAGGTTAACAATCATTATGTGCCGCCTGTTCGGCCTACGAGATATGTTACTTATCGACCCGTACAGCCCGCAACGAGTTACATAACACCAGTCTCATCCACTCCTGCCCTGCCCGACCCCGTCTCAGTTCAAGTTTTGAAAAAACTAGTTACCGATAATAAACCACCAATATCAAATTATAAACATAGTAAAACAGAAACCACCACTGATAAAAAGACCATATTATCATCATTGTTTAAAGCTTCGGTCACAGTTGAACGAGTGACAAGGCTTAGTGTAAAAGCCGTAAGACATAGTTTTGAGCCGCCCGAGATATCCGCCCTAAGGTCGCGTAAACAAAAAATGTTGGTGCGTACTTTTTATGGTTTAGGCACCCTTTCGTTTGTATTCTCATTAGTCGCAGGCTCGCAAACATTATTTAGTAGCAAACAGGCTCAAAAAGCCCCTCAATCAGTACTTGGTATTACGAATGTCAATAATGATGCTAACCGAAACAGTGAGATGCCGACTGAAAATATCCCCACTACCCAAGATATTAGAACCTACCTTGTGGCACCACAATATCCCCGTTATATACGTATACCGAGAATAGATCTTGAATCGCGCGTCAGGCGTTTGGGTCTTGACAGGAACGGTGCGGTTGGTACGCCTAATAATATTAATGATACTGGTTGGTATGATGGCAGCGTGAAACCAGGCGACAAAGAAGGTGCATCAATTATTGTCGGGCATGTTGCCGGTGCCACCTTGCACGGAGTTTTTTGGGATTTAAGTAAACTGACCATTGGCGATTCTATAGACGTCGAAAAAGGCAATGGCGAAATTGTAATCTATAAAGTAACAAAAACTCAAAAAGTGCCAGCTGATAAACTTGAAATGGCACAATATTTGTTGCCGGAAGTTGCCGGAAAACATGATATAAAGCTCATGACCATTGCCGGAAAATACGATAAAGTTTCTGGCCAATACCTTAATCGGCTCATAGTTTTTGCCGAGCAGCAGTAAAATTTTGTTTATACAAACAAAAAAGGTATCATATATTACAGGGATGCCATCTATTGTGAGGCTTTCTGTAGTAATTATTAGTTTTTAAGTTTCGTTTCGAATACAACTACAATATCTTGCTAATGAAGTGATAGTGATGCGAGTGCTGGTTGTTATAGAGATAGAACAGGAGATAACATGGGTCCGTTGATTATATTGGCCGTGGCTGGATTAGGTGTAGGCTACGGTGCTAGTACGTTTGCAACAAAGCGTAAACTTGGTTCTGCCGAAGATGCAGCTAAAAAAGAACTCGAAAAAGCCAGAAAAGATGCTAACAAAATAGTCGAAAACGCCAAACACGAAGCAAGTGAGATATCTGAAGACGCGCGCCGTGATGAACAAAAACGCCGGGGTGAAGTAAAAGATATCGAAAAACGTCTGCTCGACCGCGAAGAATCACTTGATAAGAAATTAGATACGCTAGATAAGCGCAGCGAAAACTTGCGTAAAGCCGAGGACGAAGCAGAAGCACTAAAGAATGAAATTCGTGAAATACGTGGACGCCAACAAGAAAAACTTGAAAAAATAGCCAAACTAAAACAGTCTGAAGCTGCCGAGAAGCTGATGGCTATGACGGAGCGCGATATCAAGAATGACCTCGAGGGTTTGATAGTTAAGTTGCAAAACGAAGCAAAAGAGAACGCCGAAGAATTGGCTTCACTAACTATTGTCACTGCGATGGAACGAATGGCCAGCGAAGTAACTGCTGAACGTACGGTATCGGCTGTTAAACTGTCTGACGAAGAGATGAAAGGGCGCATTATCGGCAAAGAGGGCCGTAACATCCAAGCCATACAGCGCGCTACAGGCGTTGATATTTTAGTTGATGACACACCAGGCATGGTTATCCTGAGTTCATTCGACCCAGTTCGCCGTGAAATTGCCAGAGTGACTATGGAACTTTTGATGAAAGATGGCCGTATCCACCCTGGGCGTATCGAAGAAGTAGTCGAAAAAGCGCAACAACAGGTGCAAAAAGAAGTCATGCATGCCGGTGAAGATGCTGCCCGAGAAGTAGGCATTGTCGGTATTCCCAAAGAAGTACTACAACTACTCGGTGAGCTTAAGTTCCGTACCAGTTACGGGCAGAATGTGTTAAAGCATTCAACCGAAATGGCACATATGGCAGGAATCATTGCCGAACAACTAGGGGTAAACGTTAAGACAGCAAAGTATGCTGCATTAATCCATGATATGGGTAAAGCCCTGACGCACAAAATGGAAGGCAAGCACCACCATATTAGCGGTGAAATGGCCCGCAAATACGGTGTGCCCGAAGAAGTTGCCCTGGCAGCCGAACAACACCACGATGATGTCGAAGCAACCAGTGTAGAAGCCATTATCATCCGTGTCGTCGATGCAATCAGTGCAGCCCGCCCCGGTGCACGTAATATTAGTGCCGAGAACTTTAGCGAGCGCATGCGTGACCTTGAAAACGTGGCGCTTGGCTTTGGCGGCGTGGATAAGGCCTATGCTATTAGCGCCGGGCGTGAAGTACGTGTATTTGTGAAGCCTACCCAAATGGATGACCTAGGCGCTATAAAATTAGCTCGCGACGTTGCAACCAAAATCGAAAGCACCATGCAGTACCCTGGTACTATCAAGGTGAATGTGATCCGCGAAACTCGCGCAATCGAATTTGCTAAATAAACGGCAAGTGCTTGATGATGTATGTATCTAAACACTGTAACACTTTGCTTTATGCATAAATCAAGGTGTTACAGTCGGCTAATTTATGGTAGAATACAGCAAGATTTGCAAGTAGAGCTACAAATTTAAAAACACTATCGGGGTGTGGCGCAGTTGGCTAGCGCGGGCGGTTTGGGACCGTCAGGTCGTAGGTTCGAATCCTATCACCCCGACCATTTAAGACATTACGAGCCTTTTCCAATTTGGAGAAGGCTTTTGTCATCTGATAAGTAGCCACTTTTTCCTCGTCTAGAACTAGGTTCAAAAAGATTAGGCGGCATATGTGGTCTTTACCGACTTCATTCGCCGCCTTCACCTTAGAACCAGCGTTTTTAGCTAGGTTCAAAAATTGTTCAATGCTTAATAGCTCCTGGGCAGGGTCAGTTTCATTCTGCCGCAGTTCTTTTATTTGCTTCTCAAGGTCTTTAATGTCGGATTCCAGTTTCAACATCTGTTCATTATTAACCTTCCAAACAGGGCTATCCTGGTTGTAATCAATGATTTTTAAGCCGATATCCTTTGACCTACGTTTAGTGGCTTTCAGTGCGGCTTCCTTACTATTTATTTCGGTCTTTAGGGCTAACCGTTCCTTGTCTGCCTGTCCAGTAAGCTGTTCGTGATAGTATTCGTAGTCTTTATCGGTTAATTCAATGCCACCTTCAAGTAGCTGGTAAATGTAATCAAATACTACCTTAGCCCGAATAGATTTCTTAGTTCGCTTACAGTCGTTGTTTGTGCAACGGTAATATAGATATCTTGTGCCAGCCCTACTTTTGGAAGCACCAGGCGACATACTACGACCACAGATAGAGCATTTAACCATACCCCGTAACGGGTAGAATGTCTTGCGCCTATTAGTTACAAGTGGCGATTGAGTGGCTCTGCTAAGACGCTGGACTTCATTAAAATCATCTTCACTTACAGCAACCTTGAAGTCGTAAGCGTCCCGAAGTATGGCACTTTTATTTGCTTGCAACAACTTACCGTGGTAAAACGGGTCTTTAAACATTTCGCTAAGTATCTGATATGTCATAATGATTTTTTCGCCGAACCGCTTTGCCTTCGTACCTTTGATGATACGACCGTAACCCTGTTCGTTCATATAATCCGCAAGCTCCCGTAATCCCATTCCGTCCTTGCGCAGTTGCCAGGCTTCAACTACTAAGTCGAAATTATCCCCGTCAGGCATATAAATACCCTCTTCAGTACGAATGTAACCGTGTTTTGGCGTGCCAGATGATTTCCCCTCCTTAAAAGCTCGCCTATGACCCCGTTTGACGTTGTCCGAAAGGTTTGCTGAATAATATGTGGCTAGCGTGAAGGATATGCCTAGCAACATTTTGCCACTGGCAGTATTTGTAAAGTAATGCGTGACGAACTTCAGGTCTTTTATCTGTTTATCGTCTATAAGGCTAAAGATTTTACCACCGTCTTGCATATTTCGTGCTAAGCGGTCTGGGTGCCAAGCCATAATGCCATCAACTTTTCCTGCTTGTAGGTCGAGTATTAAGTCCTTAAATCGTCCACGCTTAGGATTATTAGGTATTTTCGCTGACGCATTGTCTTCGTAATACGGCTTAACAAGGCGAATACCAATCTTAGCCGCAAGTTCTTCACATTCGGCAATTTGGTCGCCTACAGAGCGTTGCTGTCGCTCCTTATCATCGGTAGACCTGCGGACATATAAGGCATATTTCAGTTTTGTAACGTCAAGTTCTTCTTCGTGGTCTTCGTCCATACAGCAATTTTAACACCGAAGCACAGGCTTAGTATTTTGTTACAGTATTTCGTTGCCCCTAAGGTCGGGACGTCTTGCCAGTATCGCTTGTATATCAAATTTTTGAGGTGCCTTTAATGTTTTATTCCAGGCTCTGACTTGCCTGATTGAATCTACTAAACCTAGACCGTGTGAGTGGTGAACAGTTAGTGCAGGTTCTTTTATCACTTCATAGCCACCCTCAATCATTAAACCAGCTAGCGCAGTATCTTCGCCTCCTGTTTCATATCTTTCGTCAAACCTACCAAGCTCTTGCCAGACTGGTTTTGCTATCATCGCACCAGTAGCACCCAAAACACCCATAGTAGCCTTTTTTATTGTGTCGGCGGGCTTTGAAGCCCAAGTAATACATCCTAATGTTGCCAACTTTTCTATGAGCGAAGCATTATCATTAGGCAGTACAGTACCAAAGGCACCAGCAACGCTATTGCCTTTAAAGTGTCGTGCGCCAGCGTGTAAGTTGTACACATTGGATAATAAGGCGTGTCCTACCGTCAAGAATACCGTGTCGTGGCTAGACGCTTCAACGCCTAGATTCATAGATTTCGGGTAAGTGAACTCACTTCTCGGTAAAGTAACAACTTCTGCACCATAGTAAGTCGCCACTTGGCGTGTTCTGTCAGTTGATTCGTTGTCTACAACTACAACTTCTACTTCACTTGCGTAACGCTGGTGGTGAATATCTTCAAAAAGTTGCTCAAGCCTAGCCGCTTCATTCAGTGTGCGGATAACGATACTCAAGTTAGGGTCGTCTGCAAGATTGTCGGATAGCGTATCACCAGCACGTTTACTCATAAGATGAGACGTGAGGTGTCCACCAATTGGCATACTTTCAATCAATTCAGAGTGAAGAAGATACTCAGGCTGTTTCATAGAGGTGATTATACAACATTAATGTAAATCTAGCAATAGTCGACAGGTGTATATGGTAAGATTCTGGGTAAGTTTTTGGTTTAGGCTTCCCAGTGTTCTTGGTCTGTGAAAGTAAGCTCCTGAATACCCCCAGGGATTAATGCTGGTTCGCTATGAAATGTAGGTCGTCCGTTATCATCAACTAATTTGCTGAACCGCTCCAAAAGGTCAATAAGCGTAGTAGTCGGTACGTCTTTATAGCCCCGACTACTAAGTTCTGTGCGTATCGCTTGCAGTTGTTCCGCCCACATTTCCAGCTTGTGCTGTTTACTAATTTTGTACTGTTCGTACAGGGCTGTCATATTAACTGACCGCATATTATCAATGTCAGTCTCAAACTCCTTAGCCCATTTTATCAGCGTTGGTTTACTTATCCCGATTTGCTTACTGATTTTGTCATAACTGACATTACCAGCTCGCAACTCGATAAATCGTTCTTTGATTTTAAGTTCGGTCATAGTGTAATCCGCCCACCATTATTATCGGAAATGGTCGTTTCGTTAAGTTTGGCAAGGTCGCCTAATTCTTTAATTTCTTGTAATAGATTAATCAGCCCAGACAATAACAAACCACAGTCAGTCTGTGCCGAATCAGTAATTTTACCCACGTTAAATCCACCTATACATAAGGTTTGCTCTTTTGTAATGGTGGAAGACAGTCGGTACTAGACCGTGTGGGTAGGCTGGTTTGTTTTATACCCTCCAAGCCCGTAGGGTGCAATGTAATTACACTCGCCTTCCAGAAGCGTTAGCTTTACTATACCACTTTATAGACACGTTGCAAACCTCTGCCGTGCTACAATAAAGTACAAAGCAAAGGGTGGTAGGAGCAATAGTATGACACTTACGACCCTAGACGTATTTAACCTTGTGGCAAGTATCAGTTCCATAATTCTGGCAGTGCTGGCGATTGTGATGTCAGTAGTCTTTTACTTTGCAAGTAAAAACTCTGAAGTCAAAACCACTCTTGCACTTAACAACCTTGAACAAGCTACCAGCACTATCAATAACGTATCAATGAAACTCCTAAACAAGCTGGCAAACTACGTAACATCACCTAACCAGACCGAGCAACGTCTTGTAGACGTAATAAGTGAATTGAAGTCAGTGGCACCGTTAAAAAGTTCTGACGAAGCACCAGGCAACGCTACAAAGGCACAGCTTGACCAGTTTAGGGTAGACAACCTAGTAGCGGCTATGTTCTACGCTTCAATATCAAATACCAGTCTACAAACCTACCTACCGCCTGATATTGGTCAGCTGGAGTCGGTTAACATCATCGCAAGGCTTATAGACCAGAGCAAACAGGACTATTTCACCCTCAAGACGTGGATTACTAATTCTGGTGCCGATAAGCTAGATAACAGCCCAGTCAAGCATATGTATGAAGAAGCCCTCACAGTAGAACCTGGCATTAAGAACACTGCCGAAGTTTACTCAAGCCGACAAAACCCTACTACATAGGTTCAAACTTGCATTGGCTAATAAGAATAGTAGTAATCTGCGCACTCCTATCAGTAGTCATACAGACTGCCTTTAATGGCAAGTTTGGGATTCTCAAGGTCGATTGAAGCCAACACAGACTCAGTCATTTCACTGTAGGACTCAGTGTTCCAGGTGTTAATAACAGAGTGTAGTAAAATGGTAAAAGTTGGTTCAAAGGTATTCGCCTTTGGGCGACCAATATTTTTACCTCTGTTTATCAGAGGAATTTTTATATCTAGTAATCAAAATTGTGCGACATCTAGTGTATTTTAATGCTACCAGTCGGGAACTAAAGCCACTTAACAGTTTTGCCCACCCTTTCCAGACATAAGAATTACTATGGTATAGCCAACCATC
>JAYUBM010000006.1:0-9154 GCA_043740875.1 bacterium
ATAAGGCCCGGCTCGGTACTTTTTATAAGTCACTGGTCATCCGCGAACTTTTACCAGTTATTGATAACTTTGAACGCTCACTAAAGAATATGCCAGCCAGTTTAGCCAAAAATGACTATATGAAGGGTGTCCAAGGCGTCGTAAAACAATTCGAAGCAGTACTTACAAAACTAGGTGTCGTACGCATAAAAACCGTAGGCGAAGTGTTTAACCCAGATTTGCATGAAGCGGTGAGTATGGAAGAAGGCGAAGGAAAACAAGAAATTGTGACCGAAGAATTACAGGCTGGCTACCAATTACAAGACGAGGTGCTGCGCCACGCCATGGTTAAAGTAAAAATGCAGTAACTGCCAAATATTTTCTCTACTTTGCACCTTTCTAGGGCGCATAAACTAATGAAATCCTCCAGTACGCATAGGTAGTAACAAGTTACAACCTATTTGCGTGCTTCATATTTAATTACCTTCTGCACTCCTATAAAGCCACAAATTATTAAAAAATAGTTGGCACTCATTGCATGAGAGTGCCAAATTTGATATTATTAATGTAGTTGGCACTCATGTATAATAAGTGCCAGATATATAACAACTCAGTTTATGATAAAAAGGGGATAAATACATGAGCAAAATCATTGGAATCGATCTTGGAACTACTAACAGTGCAATGGCTGTTATGCAATCTGGGAAGCCAGAAATCATAGCTAACAGCGAGGGCGCACGCACCACACCAAGTGTTGTGGCGGTTAATAAAAAAGGCGAACGGCTGGTGGGCCAAGTTGCCCGTCGTCAACAAGTTACCAACAGTAAAAACACTATTTATGAAGTAAAACGTCTTATTGGCCGTAATTTTAGCGACAAAGAAGTCCAAAAAGACATAAAACTGATGGGCTATGAAATTATCAAATCCGGTAACAGTGTCAAAGTAAAAATGGGTGACAAAGAATACAGTGCCGAAGAAGTGAGCGCTATGATTTTAGCTAAGCTCAAGGCCGATGCCGAGGCCTTTTTGGGTGATTCTGTAACCGAAGCGGTGATTACGGTGCCAGCTTATTTTGACGATAGCCAGCGACAGGCGACCAAAGACGCCGGTAAAATTGCCGGTCTTGAAGTAAAGCGTATTATTAACGAACCGACTGCCGCTGCACTTGCCTATGGCCTTGACAAAGAAAAGAAAACCGATGAAAAAATTGCCGTATTCGACCTCGGTGGTGGTACTTTCGACGTTTCTATCCTTGAACTTGGTGACGGTGTATTTGAAGTAAAAAGTACCAATGGCGATACACACCTTGGTGGTGCCGATTTTGACCGCGTTTTAGTAAACTATTTTGTTGACGAATTCAAAAAAGAACACGGAATTGATATTAGCAACGATAAAGCTGCCATGCAGCGGCTGCGTGATGAAGCCGAAAAAGCCAAAATCGAACTATCGAGCAGCCAGTCAGTAGACATTAACCTGCCTTTTCTTACTGCCGATGCCGAAGGTCCAAAACACTTCGAACACAAACTGACCCGTTCAAAACTCGAACAATTGGTGGCCGACCTTATTGATAAAACGGCCGAACCATGTAAAAAAGCCCTGAAAGACGCTGGCTTAACCGCCAAAGATATCGACGCCGTGGTACTGGTAGGTGGCATGACCCGTATGCCTGCTGTACAAGCCAAGGTGAAGGCAATATTTGGCAAAGAGCCTATGAAAGGCGTCAACCCTGACGAAGTTGTTGCAGTTGGCGCGGCTATTCAAGGTGGCGTGCTACAAGGCGACGTCAAAGACGTACTGCTACTTGATGTCACACCACTTTCTTTGGGTATCGAAACCATGGGCAGCGTCAGTACCAAACTTATTGAGCGCAATACCACTATTCCAACCAGTAAAAGTGAAACATTCAGTACGGCGAGCGACAACCAAAACCAAGTAGAAATTCATGTATTGCAGGGTGAGCGCGAGTTTGCCGCTGACAATAAATCCTTGGGGCGTTTTGTGCTCGACGGTATCGCGCCAGCACCGCGCGGTGTACCGCAGGTCGAGGTGACCTTTAATCTTGATGCCAACGGAATCTTGAATGTTTCAGCCAAAGACAAGGGTACTGGTAAAGAACAAAGCATTACTATTCAAGGCAGCAGTGGCCTCAGCAAAGACGAAGTCGAAAAGATGCGTAAAGATGCCGAAGCACACGCCGAAGAAGACAAGCAGAAGCGTGAAGGCGTAGAAGCCAAAAATGTATTGGATAGTGCAATTTACCAGGCAGAAAAATTAAAGACTGACAATAAAGAAAAAGTCAGTGAAGAAGACGTAAAAATTCTTGACGAAGCAATTGCCGAAGCTCGGAAAACAGCCGATAAAGAAGATGCCAGTAAAGATGAACTCGAAAAAGCTGGTAAAGAACTTACCGACAAAATGATGCCGATAGGCGCTAAATTGTACGAACAGGCCGCCAAAGACGCTCCGCCGGAAGGTGAAGATGCCAAAACAACTGCCGGTGAAGAGCCAATCGAAGGCGAAGTTGTCGACGATAAAAAAGAGAAGTAAGTTTAGTCTAAGACGAGTTTAAACGGCGGTGTTATGGCTACTGCCCGATAACCTATTCTAAGGTTTACTAATTGATTGCGATATTCTCTTTTAATAAAGTAAACGGCCTAAACATGCTTATGGTATAGTTAGCTTGAAAAGAGGAGACAACTATCTTGTTAGGCTTACTTGTACTTATTATCGTTCTGTTTTTTATATTCAAATCAAAAAAACCTACCATACCTACCAAGCCTAACCCAAATGATATGGCCGAATATGACCGCGGCTGGGTACAGTTTATAAAAAGTTACCAAAAAATCAGTACTACAAAGTCCGAAAAAGCACTTATCGAGCGTATGCTCGGCGACCTGGTAGCCCAAGGTTATAAAGGTGATGATGCAGAAGTTTGGGCACTTGAAGACAACTTTTCTGCTGCAAATAGCCAACTTGCAACCGGTACGCTGCAGGCCGAAAGTAGCTTGCCAACGCAAAGCCTGGCGGTTCCCGAAAAAACCCGTGCCCAGATCCAGCTAGATAATGCCTCATTATTGCTGTATCTGGGGGCTTTTTTATTAGTGGCTTCAGCCGGGCTTTTTGTAGCCTTTGGTGGGCTAAACGGCACTCTGCGTACGTTTGTTGTTTTACTGGTAGCCCTAGCACTTTACAGCGGCGGTATGACTATTTTTCGCACTCGGCCACGCTTTAAGCAAGCAGGCTTAGCATTTGTGGGTATAGGCATGTCAATTACACCACTCATCGGGCTGGCCGCCTATACGTATATTTTTGACAAACAGAATGGTGCAAGCGTCTGGTTGGCAACTTCATTGCTGTGCCTAGGGCTTTATTCTCACGCTTTGGTTAAACTGCGCGCGCCACTATTAAATTACATCTTTATTTTTACCTTTTTGTCTTTATTCGAATCATCGGTTGCGGTTATAAACTTGCCACTTTATTACTTCGGCTGGATGTTGGCACTGGTTGGTATTGGCCTCACCCTCATATCACGCCTGCGCGGTGGTTGGGATGATTTTAAGGAATCGGCCGCATCAAGTGGCATGATATTTTTGCCAATTGCCGTCTTTAGTTCTTTGATTGCAATTAATCAGCAGGGAATTACGCAGTTTGGTGTGTCGCTTTTACTGGCGGCGGCATTTTACGGTTTACAGGCATATGATAGTGCAGATGATTCTCAGCGGGCCAATGCTGCGGTTGCCCACGTGGCATTTTTGGGCAGTGCCGGTACGCTGTGGTATGGGGCAACAAGAAGCGGGGCCAGTACGGCATTATTTTTGCTAGCCCTCACCCTTATTCAACTGGCAATAGTTGTTAAAAGCTCTGGTACAAATCTGCTTGCCCGAAACTTTGCAACCGTCATGCTTACGTCACAAATGGTCGCCCTTTTACTAGGAATTAGATCGCCGGCGCTTGTGCTGGCAGCCGTCGCCAGCTTTACACTTACCGCGTTACTCACTTCTGTAAAACAAAAACGGCGTGAACTGTACATCTGCGCAGCGGCAGGCTGGTTTGCCTTGCCGTTAGTATATGCACTGTACTTTACAAGGCCTGCACTCGCAAATGATGCGACCGTATTACTATTGTTAGGCACGGTACTGTTGCAGCTCTACGTGCTTTTACTTGCCAAAAAAATCCTTCATTTTGTTCAAGATGGTACCGCGCAGTACACATATCTGGCAAGTGCAGCCGCAGCGGTAACGGCAAGCTTTTTTGTAGGTGGGTGGATCACCTATGCCTGCGCCCTGATCATTGGCAGTTCTTTTTTGATGCTTGATTTGCTGGACGAAGGTGACGACTGGAGTATTTCGGCCGGACTTATTGTCTGTGCGCCACTACTCATGGGGTATCAGTCGTCGAATATATTTTTGATAACCACCGTAACGGCGCTACTTATAAATATTTTTATAACTATAAAAAACAAGAGTGAAACGAGCCGCTGGCTGAGCACTGGGCTATGGTTATTATTGCCACTAGCTGGTGGTTTAACGGGGCACTGGTCATATGCCACCTATGCGTGGGCCTACACCGTAGCTATGGCCGGACTTGTATTTTCGAGAGCTATTGCGCGCGGCGTCGTGCTGGTTTCTAAAAAAGCAAAAATCGCCAGTTTTGCCAAAAATTCAAGCACATCATATGAAGTGGGCTATGGGATAGCGGCAACTCTTGCCGTTGGCTTGTCGCTTATGAGTGACAATAGTCAGATGCATACCACTTTAATACTGGGCGTGTTATCAGGGATAGTTTTACTGCTAAGTATAGTAATCGAAAAGCGGCCAGATCTTTTTATTTTGCTACCGATAATTGCCCAAGCTTTATTGCTCAGTGCGCTTCGGCCATCTGGTCCAAGTGAACAGGCTGCTTATCTGGTATACAGCATAGTTATTGCGCTCATTAGCTATTTTGCCCTGACGCCAGAGCACGTAGTAAAAGAAAGAGCCAAGGCACTCCGCATTGGAGCGCTTAGCACTGTCATGATTGCACCATTTGCCTATGTTTTTATACAAAAAGTATTGTGGCCCATGCCCTTTGGGCTGGCGATTGCCTCGCTGTTATTTGCTTATCACAACCGAAAGGGCCAACAATCGGCTAAAGAACTGGCCTACGGCGGTGTGGCACTGGCGGCTGTATGGTTTATGGGATACGCCGGAATAACGCAGGTACAGGCTTATGTGCACGTTTTTATAGCCCTGTTTGCTGTGTATGCCTACTGGCGGCATTTACGCCAGGAATTTGAGGCTAGTGACCAATATTTGTATGCCATGCTTATAGCGGCCACAGTACCACTGACCCTGCAGGCTCTAGGCGGCGTGGCTGGTGGAGTGTATGGCTGGTGGCTACTGCTCGAACAAATTGGATTTTTAGTGATTGGCATGAGCATTCAAAAGAAATTAGTGATAACCTGGGGCCTTTATGTGGCCATTGGCGCAGTATTACTACAGCTGCGTAACTTGGGCTGGGCAGCGCTTTCAGTACTTGCATTATTTTTAATTGGGCTGGCTATATTCAAAATACAAAAGAACGTCGATAAATAGCTAGCACTCCTTACCCCTAGAGTGCTAAAATATATTTAATGAGTAAACGAGATTATTACGAAGTATTAGGTGTAGCCAAAGGTGCCAGCGCCGATGAGCTTAAAAAAGCGTTCCACCGGGCTGCCGTACAGCATCACCCCGACAAGGGCGGCGATGAAGCGAAGTTTAAGGAATTAAACGAAGCTTATGAAGTGCTCAGTAATTCCGAAAAACGCCAGCGCTATGATCAGTTTGGTCATGCTGGTGTTGGTGGCAGCGCTGCCAGCGGCGGTAACCCCTATAGTGGCCAGGGCCAAAATGTCAACTTTGATTTTAATGACCTTGGCGGCTTTGGCGATTTGTTTAACAGCTTTTTTGGGGGCGGTTATACACAACAGCGACGCCGTGGCCGTGACTTGCAAACAATAATCGAACTCTCTTTTGAAGAAGCCGTTTTTGGAGTACAAAAAGAGGTGCGCTTAACGCACAAAACGGGCAGCAAAGACAATACCCTGAAGCTAAAGATTCCAGCTGGTGTTGACGATGGCAACACAATTCGTGTCCGTGAGCATGGCGAACATATAGAAGGTGGACCAGCCGGTGATTTGTTTGTGCAGATACGCGTTCGACCCCACAAGCAGTTTACGCGCGAAGGCAGTCTGATCTTGAGTGCGGTGCACATAAATATGATAGAGGCAGCGCTGGGCACTGAAATAGACATCCAGACTGTCGATGGGCAAGTAAGAATGAAAATACCGGCCGGTACCCAAAGTGGTACTGACTTCAAATTATCAGGGCACGGTATTCCACTTGGCCGGGGTGATCAGCGCGGTGCGCATATTGTCACCGTACACGTTGATACCCCCACAAAACTGAATAAAAAACAGCTTGATATACTCGAGGAATTCAAACAAAATTCGGGTAAAAGTTTCTGGCACTAACCGGTAACATAAGCGGACAATAAAATCCACTTGTAAGTTGAGCCATTTATGCATAAGCTGTGTTCAGAAATAAGGAGTAAACAAATGAAAAAACGTAATCCAGCTGCCGTACTTTTGCTGCCACTCGTCACCTTTGGTATTTATAGCATTTATTGGATGGTGCAAACCAAAAAAGAAATGGTTGCAAGGGGTGCAGAAATCCCAACGGCTTGGCTTATCATCGTACCAATTGCCAATTACTGGTTTTTGTATAAATATTCTATGGGTGTAGAAAAAGTAACTGGCGGCAAATTAAACGGCTTACTAGTATTTATAGGCCACGCCGTGATCGGTTTTGTCATGTCAGCTATCGTACAGGATAGCTTCAATAATGTGTCAGACAGCAGTTATTCAGCCCCAGCACCACTTGTACCAACACCGCCGGCCCCAGCACCCGTACTATAAAATACTTCTTATTTTGAGTAATTTTGTTTACTATAAAGCTAATGGCTAAACGTATTCGCGAGTCGCACGGTTTTATTACTATGATTATTTTAATGATCATAGTTTTGAGTGTTGTGATCGGCTTTGCGTACCTGCGCGTAAAACACGCCGCTAAGTAGACAATTTGTGTTAAATATGCTATTATATACGTAATTATGGCAGCTATAAACGTTGAATCACCCTCATATTCAGAGCATGTTATTTTGATGCCGGCCGATGGTGTTCTTCCTAGCCTTGAAGAAGCACTTAAATTCACTATGAAAGATAATGATTACGCTTGGCTTGAAGGCGATGTAGCGTACCGCAAAGAACAAAAACAGGCATTCGTGGGGGAAGAACTGTACGCACCATTATTTGACTATCGCAAAATGTTAGACCGCACAGTTGGGGATACCGTGGCACAGGATCCGTTAGAGAATGACGGCTTAATCGGGTCTAGTAATAGCGACGTTGCGTATTTGCAGCGCTGTATAACTCAAATAGAACTGCACCGTGCAGAACTGGGCGATACGGCAGAAATGTATATAGAAAAACATAACCGTTCTATTTTGCAGGAATACCTAATACAAGCGGCGGCTATGTTTCACACCTGTGGTAATGCTGAGGCAAAATCAGTTTGGAAGAATGCTTTTATGCAACTTGGGGTTGAACTTTACGGAGAATATGACGCCGCTACGTTACAAGCAATGCTGCAGCACATACATATAAAATCCAAAACCAGTGACGTGCCTGACGACGTTTTAGGGACGGTTTTACCGCTGCTTAACGCAAATACAGAAACAGATCCATCGGCAATAAATATTATTGATGAACAATTGTTACAAGTATATTTACCAATAATCGAAGCCGAATATGCCCATATTTTTGCCGCTGTACCAGATACTGATAATCATATTTATTATAATGCCAGCCAAACAGCTGAATTAATAAATAACACACTGAAGGCTGGGGGATTGTATGAAGCGGGATGGCGCGCCGAAGTGCACCCAAGCCGTTCAGGCGTTGCCACTAACTCGTCGACGAAACGAATTTATATACCAAATGATTTATCACGAAACGCCCATGAAATTAAAAAATTAGTATTGCATGAACAAGAAGTACACGCCAGGCGGGCCTTTAATGGCGCAAAAGCCGGCTATTCTTTCTTAGAATATGGCACGGCAAATTATGCCGACGCCGAGGAAGGCCTGGGCATAATACTTGAATGTATTTTTGACGGTACGACAGATGGCAATGTAGCAGTACAAAGGGCGTTTGACCGCTATCTGCATGTTGGTCTTGCCTTGGGTGCCGATACAGGCGGCAAACCCCGTGACGCCCGGCAAACCTATGAAGCTGCCTGGCGTTTGATGGCTATCTCAAATAGCAATAGCGCCGTTACCGATGCCACAATACAAGACGCCAAAAAGGGTATCTGGGGTTCGATTGTACATATCGAAAATATTTACCGTGGCACAGATTTTGCAACCCCCGGAATGATATACCCGAAAGCCAAAATTTATTGGGAAGGACTGGCTAAAACGGCTGCCATTTTAAAAGAAATTAACGGAGACATACATAGGTTTAGAGCGTTATTTTTAGGCAAGTATGATCATACCAGCCCAAAAGAAGCCGACTTAGTGTTATCCTTAAGTTAAGTAAGGAAATAGTACATGTCAAAGTATCAAATTATTATTGGACGAGCAGAAGAACTGGACTTAGTGGGATACGCCCTTGGTGTGCCCGCAAAAATTGATACTGGAGCTTTTAGGTCGTCAATTCATGCTAATGATATTAGCCTTGTAGATAACAACAGCGTCACCGAGCTACATTTTAATATTCTGGGTCACAAATGTGCACCGATATCCCGCCGGGTAATAGCCGACCGTTTTGAAAAAATTCGGGTACGTAGTTCTAACGGCGAAGAATCCGAAAGATACGAAGTCACCTTCAAGGTAAAAATTGGACCCAAAATATTTAACACCAGTTTTAGCTTGGCCGACCGTAGTGGCAATGTGTTCCCGGTACTTATTGGCCGAGAGGCACTGAGTAAACGTTTTATCGTAGACCCAAATAAAACGTCGGTGCCGAGGTCTAAGTTAGCCGAACAATATGATTTAGCACTCGACAGTGCAGAAGATTCTGAAGATTAGTTTATGAAAATTGCGATACTTAGCAACGGACCCGGTAATTACAGCACAAAACGGCTAAAAGAAGAGG
>JAYUBM010000007.1:0-9104 GCA_043740875.1 bacterium
ATTACTACAAGTTCACGGGCAACAAACTGGTTTTCTCGGTGGTATACCAGTTGGTCTTTGCGCGCGTGAACAAACTTAACCTCATTAGAGCCTAACTCCTTGAGATGGTCAAGAACTGGCAGGCGTACAAATGCGTCTGAAACAACGCTCCAGGCGGGTACGGCCAGGCAGAGGCGAGTACCTGGCTTTAGCTGAGGCGCAATATTGCGTAAAAACTTCTCGTGAATAGCGTCAACGTTATCGATAATTTTACGAAGGTCGCCCGGTTTTGGCATGTTTGTCAGGGGTACACCCAAGTAAGTTTCGGCCGCGACGGCGCCAATTGGTTTTTGCCATGTGTGACTCGTGGCATCACCAAGTTCGATGCGTACATTGTTATCAATATCATTCCATTTTTGGCGCAGCCAATGCAGGTTACCAATGCTGTATTCGACCATTCGCGGTTCGAGGTCGGTGCCATATACGTCATAACTCATTAGGCTGGCCTCTTGCAGTGTAACGCCAGTGCCACAAAACGGATCTAATAAAGGTCCTTCAACGGCGGCGCTGGCTACGGCCAAGTTCACAATCACTTGGGCTAATTTTGGCGGCAACATGCCCACGCGGGTGTCGCGGTAGGGGCGAGCCTGGTCGCGGGCAGCATAGCCTTCGATATCCTGTACATGTACGGTCTGAGCTAAATAGGCTTTAGCGCCATCGCTCACAATCACCAGCTCCCAGCCGTTTTGGGCAGTGAGTTTGTTATGCAAAACCTGGGCTGCATTTAGTTCGGGCAGTTTGTTGGGCACAATCCGCACTGACCGGCCGGTTGCCTTGATTTTCTTTTTTACTTCAAGCAGAACACGTTCTAGTTCTTTCAGGTTTACTTTGATGCCAAAAATACTGACGCCAAAAGTTAGTTTGCCGTCTGGCAGGGCAGTGGCGTGCTTGGGCATAGCATTAAGCAGATAGTTTTTTATCTCGGGCCAATGGCTACTGGGTAATATGGTCAATATCTTGCACAGTCGGGTACTACCGCCTAGCCGGGCAAAATGAATGTCTTGTGGTGCAATGTTAACCAGTGCACTAAACCCCGCAAAGGGCTGTACATTTTCGGCACCATATAGGCTTTCTAGCTCGGCCAAACCAAGGGCTGGTTGGCGCCCCAATATAAGTAATGATTGCATCTTATTTATAGTATACGTTATATCCGGGCATGGACTTGCTGAAATTTAGCTGATTACGCTTGTGTTTGAACGCAAGTACCACTACACTGAAAACATAATTAATAGGAATAAAAAATGATTCTGTCAAAACTGTCCGCTCGCATTACCCGTGCAGTGCTAATTACTTCTTTACTAGCAACTGGTTTAGTGCCAGCTATGGGACTACTTGCACCGGTGGCTGTGTCGGCAGCACCGTGTAATGGTGTACCCGGTGGAGGAGGTGCGGGCGGTTTCCGTGCATTAAACATGCAGGGGACGGTCAATAACTTGGACAGCGCTGTTAAAACAGTAGGTGTCGAGTTCACGCCGCAGGCCACTTGGAACGCACGTAATTACTTTGCAGTTGATTATTTTCAGCGCATTCGATTCGCAGGCGCAAGCTGCGCCGATGCAAACGCGGGCTTCTTTTGGAACGTAGATGGCACCAATAAACTCAACCTTAGCTACCAAGATTTTAATCGTACTACCCCTTACGTTTTAAACACTGACTATAAGAATGTCTTAGCCGGTGTTACGGTCACACCAAATACTAACGCAATTGTAGCCGCTGCATACAATATACCTATTGTCGCTGCTTCGGTCCCTCAGCTCATCACCACAGACCTATCTACTGATCCAGGCTGGGTTGATGTATTTCTAAAGACTGGCTCGGGAAGTTCTAATCTACTCATCAGCTTTTTAGCACCAGCCGGTGTTGTTTCGTTTTTGAACGATGATAGCACCCACGCCTTTCAGTTTGGTTATAGCGCGATTGACTCAAGCTTTACGTCATGCGGTCAGGTAACAGGTTCGAGTGAAGTGCTTGTTCGGGCACTTACCGGCACAACGCCAAATGGACTTACTCCTGCTGCACTTACGGCAACACCTACAGCATCAGATTGTTCCACATTTGATAAAACGTCATACAACTCGACTACAATGACTGCATCGCTTAAATATGACATTGCTGGGGCAGTAGTCAACCATGTTATCAAAGATGCAATCAGCCTACCTCAGCTAACGACCACTAAAACAAGTCTATCTTTTAACACTACACTTAATCTAGACACAAACGGTATTTATTTTAAAGATTACTTCTCACCAGGATCATCGTCTGCTCAGCAACTTTTCCTTACTACTAGCGAATACCAAGACGGCAAAGCCTTGCCTAAAAATACCCCCTGGCCAATCGCCGGTGGTATTTTTGACTTAAGCACCAAAGACGTTGATCTGGTAGGCAACGGTGTCGTTTTGGACACATCTGCAACAGGATTTTCAGCCGTGGCCCACAACATGAATAAGATCACCAAAGATGGCACATTTACGTTGTTCGTTCCTTATAGGGACGGCGACAAGTTTGTGGGTCTTTGTGCAGGTGCCGCTGACATTGCTGCAAGTACCAGTAAATGTACCGGAATTTACTATCTTAAAGATGGTCAAACCAAAACGAATACCGATACCAAGTCTATTCCCGCAGGTAAATCAGTTAAGGCAACTATCATTACGGTAGGCACCAAAAAGTTCTGGCAAGTCGATGGTTTAACTGGCACTGGTGGCTTTAGCAGTAACCTAGCCAGCGACCCAGCAACCGGTATTGCCATTAATACTACCACCACTCCAATTGTTATTGCTGCCATTATGGGCACACTGGCACTGGCATTTGTTGCCCGCCGTCTTGCCACTGTTAAAGCCAAAAAATAATTTCGTTCATTTTCCTCACATAAAAATCAAAAAATAATAAAAAAGGAACTGCCGCCCATATGGACGCAGGCACACAGAAACAAAAAGTTATTTCAGACGTATATGTGGGCGGGTCCCAAAGCCCGCCCCCGGCTTCGGCTGTATTTACGATGCCGCATAACTTTAGACAGCACACGGCAGTTCGACCGCAGCAATACCTGAGTGAGGTAATAGTTTCTGGCCGCGCTTCACCGCAAAAACACTACGCTCGTTTTTATCGTACAACTACCCCAGTTGCAGCTGTCGTCAAGGCGGCTCAAAAGCCTAGCGCCGATGACATGATTCGTACCGCTCATGCCAGGGCAGTGCAGCTTTCAAAAGCAGAGGTGTTGCGCGCCCACACCAGGCCAACGACGACTGTAAAGGCTGCCCAAACACTCCCGCAACCCCGTCCCAAGCAGCCACCTGCCGCCGCGCGTACCTTTCAACCTCCTGTAAAGCCCAAAAAGAAGTCACGTATATCACGGTTTAAGCCAAGCAAACGCGTTGCGGCCAACATGGCCATCAGTCTGGCCGTACTCATGAGCGGACTACTCGGATTTATGTCGTATAGCTATCACAAAGCACTGCAAAAGGTCGAGGCTCGTCCCGCCGAACAGGCAGTGCAGGGAGACAGTGTGACCGTGGCTGATCAGCCAGTGGCCGACGCCCCAGAAACCGTCACTACCAGCCAGCTTAACGAAAAACCAGTTTCGGGGTATTCTGGCGGTTCAAAATTAGCCCCAGACACGCCCTATAAAATTTCTATACCAAAGCTTAAAGTATCGGCAAGCATTATTGGCGTTGGCATTACCAAAGCAGGCGCCATGAATGTACCCGGTAATATCTGGCAAGTTGGCTGGGACAAAACGAGTGCCAAGCCAAAAGAAAACACCGGTGTCGTTATTTTAAATGGCCATGTTCATGGACCAACCCAGCCAGGCGTTTTTGCTAACCTCACCAAACTTGTTGCAGGCGATGCAATCACTGTCAGTGACGCCGGCGGTACCAAATATGACTATAAAGTCGTGTCGCTGCAAACGTTCAAAGCCGGCGAGGCCGAGGCCAACGTGCATCAATCCGGCTCGGCCACAAAACAAGGATTAAACCTTATTACTTGTACCGGAAAAATCGTAAAAGATCATTATGAAGACAGGTTAGTAGTTTATGCCGAAAGACAGTAATACGGCGGCACTGTTGCAGCCCCAAAAGTGGTACTATTGTAAGTAATATGGCAGACGTAAAACCAAAGAAAAGTAAATTCAAAACATTCCTCAGTGCTTTTACTGTTATCGCTTTGTTTGTTTTTGTGTATGCGCTACGGCATCAGATTATAGACACCTTTCGTAATTTAAAAGACGTCAATCTGTGGGCTATTGCCATTATGCCGCTTGCCCAAGCTGTTAATTATCACGCCTATACACAGATGTACCGCAGTATGTACTCATTATTGGGTGACGATATTGCCTACAAAAAGCTTTTTCGGGTGCAGTTAGAGCTTAATTTTGTAAATACAGTTTTTCCAAGCGGAGGAGTATCGGGTATTTCTTATTTTGGACTACGCATGAAATCTTTTGGTGTAACACCTGGCAAATCTACACTGGTGCAATTTATTAAATTTAGTTTAATCTTTATTTCATTTCAGATTTTATTACTGAGCGGACTGCTTATTTTAGCAATTGGCGGACGCGCTAATAACGTACTGATATTAATAGCCGGTAGTTTAGCCAGCTTTTTATTTGTAGGTACAATTTTAGCGGCTTACATTATGGGCAGTAAACAGCGCATTAGCAGTTTTTTTGCGTTTATAACCAAAATTATAAATAGCATTATAAATATTGTTCGCCCCAACCACCCCGAAACAATCAAAATTGACAGCGTGCATGCCACATTTAATGATTTACACGATAATTATATGCTAATACGGCATAACTTAAGTGACTTAAAAATACCGCTGCTGTATGCACTGTTAGCCAATGCCACGGAGATTTTGACAATTTATGCTGTCTATATGGCCTTTGGTAAGTTTGTGAACATTGGAGCAGTAATAATAGCCTACGCTGTATCTAATTTCTCGGGACTTGTGTCGGTATTGCCGGGTGGAATAGGTATATATGAAGCTATTATGACCGCGACGCTGGCCGCAGCCGGTGTACCGGCGGCGCTGAGTTTGCCAGTTACCATAATGTACCGGATACTCAATTCTATTTTACAATTACCGGCCGGTGCCTATTTTTATTACAAAACACTACATGCACCTGTGCACGGAGAATAAGTGGAAGACGCCTTGCAGTTTGAAGTTTCGGACGCCGTAACCGTCTTTAACCAAACACTTGATTACGCTTATCCGAGCATAACTATTATTGGAGAACTGGCAAATTTTCGGGTATCCCGCGGCAAATGGGTCTATTTTGATTTAAAAGATGAATACGCCATATTGCGGTTTTTTGGGACGGTATTTAATTTACCTGGACCCTTGCAGGACGGTATGAAGTTAGCCGTTCGGGGCAGGCCACACGTACACGAACAATATGGTTTTAGCGTACAGGTAGCAAATATTATGCCCGTTGGAGTGGGCTCGATTAAAAAAGCCGCCAACTTATTAGCCGCAAAACTAGAAGGCGAGGGTTTGTTTGACCCAAGCCGTAAGCGCCTGTTGCCGTATCCGCCGCAAACAATTGGTTTAATTGCATCGGTGCAGTCGGCAGCATATGCAGACTTTATAAAAGTAATTGGCGCGCGACTAGGCGGTATACATATTAAGGTGTATGACGCCCAAGTACAGGGCGAACAAGCCATAACCGATGTTATTGCCGGCATCATCTATTTCAATGGTTTAGCGGAAGTACCTGATGTTATTGTTATGACGCGTGGTGGTGGTAGTGCCGAAGACCTAGGAGTATTCAGTAATGAACAAGTCGTCCGCGCTGTGGCTGCCAGCCGCGTGCCAACGCTCGTGGCAATCGGTCACGAAATAGACGTATCTTTGGCCGAACTGGCGGCGGATGCACGTGCCAGTACCCCAAGTAACGCTGCCGAACTGCTTGTACCTGATAAAAGGGATATGCTGGCCCAACTAATGGCTAAAAAACAGTCGCTTAACCAACTGCTATTGTTGCAGCTCGAATCTACCAGAAACTGGCTAACGCAAAGTAATGACAATTTGAAAAATGCCCTGTATACGGAACTAAAAAATCAACAAGACAGCCTTGTGGCAAGAACCAAACTACTTGAAGTTTTAAGCCCCCAAGCGATCCTAAAACGTGGGTATGCCTTGATTCGTGTTAGAGGTGAGGGGCAACTTGTGCGCACGACTGCCCAGGCTAAAAAAGTCGGGGATATAACTATTACGTTTCGTGACGGTAGCGTTAACGCAAAAGTACAATAAAGCTAAAATAGTACCCAATATTCAGGTACAATAGATTTAATGACAGATAAAAAAACCACCAGCCAATTACAGACAGAACTCGATACCATCCTTGAATGGTTTGAATCAGATAAGATAGATATCGACGCCGCTGTAGTTAAATACCAACAAGGCTTAAAACTTATTGGTCAGTTACAAGAAAGATTAACTAGTGCTGAGAATGCTATCAAAAAAGTCATTAAAACGTAACGGAATGGTTAGGTTGTAGTGTTAATACTTTGGGCAATAGGAATAACTTGTATATTAATGTTTGGGTTTACGGTTTTGTTTGGAGCACCGTTTTTGCCGACCCTATCAAGTCGCACCAATGATGCGCTGGAACTACTTGATTTAAAAAAAGGTGAACTATTACTTGAGCTTGGCAGTGGTGATGGCCGTTTGCAACTAGCGGCTGCAAAGAAAGGTATAAAGAGTATCGGTTATGAGCTTAACCCACTACTTGTAATGTATTCAAAAGTAAGATTGTTAAGATACCGTAAATTAGCAGTTGTGCGGCTTACTAATTACTGGAAAATAGACTTGCCAAAGGCGCAGGGTATTTATGTATTTTTGCTTCAGCCATATATGGAAAAACTTGATAATAAAATTGCACACCAATATAATACCCCTGTTAAATTAGTAAGTTTTGCCTTTATCATACCGAATAAAAAACCAGTCCGCGAGATAAATGGTATGCGTTTATATCTTTATAAATAGGTTAGAATAAACCCTGTTTTACATGCTAACTTTGCTATCAGCAATTTGTAATATGTTAAGTAAAAAGTACATAGTGGTTTTCATAAAATCAAATATAAGCATGGCCAGTATTGAAAATAAAGACTATCTCGGTTACCATAAGGATAATGAAAAAATATAACCAACGTGGCGCAGTTCACGTTTCTGTCATTGTCGCAATCCTTATGACAATTTTGTTTTTTGGGGCAACAACATTTGGTTTCTGGGCTATGGCCGGAAAAAATGACTATAAATTTAACACCGATAAAAAAATAGCTGCGGCAGTTGCCGTCGAAAAGCAAAAGTCTGAAAGCAGCAAAGACAATGAATTTGCTGAAAAAGAAAAATCTCCAGTAAAAACCTATAACGGTACTTCGACATTTGGTAGCGTAAGTTTTGATTATCCAAAGACATATAGTGCCTATGTGATCGAATCAAGTAACGGTGATACAACACCCATTAACGGTTATTACCATCCAAATATTGTCCCATCCGTAACTGATACAAATGTATCATTTGCGCTAAGGTTCCAGGTAATTAATTCGCAGTACGCCGAACTTATAAAACAATACGACGCACTTAGTAAACAAGGCAAAGTAACGGTAAAACCTTTCCGTGCCGCCAAACAGCCCGATACATTGGGTATAAGGGTAGACGGTGAAATAACGACAGGCCGTCCAGGAAGTTTGCTACTTATTCCGCTACGCGATAAAACACTTAAACTGTCTACCGAAAGCAAAGAATATACGGGCGATTTTGATAAGTACGTGTTGCCGAGTATAAACTTTATCCCGTAGTAAAAGCCACTTCATATACTTTTACTACAGGTGCTATACTTGAACTTAGTAGAGGGTAACAACGGCTATATATGGGCATGCTCGTGACCAATAATGATTTTCTAGCTGACGATTCCTTATTTTTTGCGCTCGCGCAAGACCTCAAGATACCGCTTGTTCGCATTGCCTACAAGGCAGAGCTTGCCGATCAAACAAACTCTGCAATAACAGATATACATCGTATGTCTCGCGAAGCGCTGACCTTACTTGATGCCTATCTTTTGGGTGCAAAAGCCCAAAATGGGCAAGCCCAACTTGCCCTCGAACCAGTTAATCCATCTGCTGTACTTGTTGATACCCTGCATGATTTATCTAGTTACGCCAAACGCTATGCCTGTGAACTTCGCCTTAGCACACCGGCACGTCCGGGATCTGCTATGCTTAATCGCCCCGCCTTGCAAGCTGCGTTGGCAGCAATTGGCAGAGTGTTTATAGAAGCCCAAGATGTTGTTGGCACAAAACATAAATTTATAGAAATGGCTACGTATAACACCGCAAAAGGCTATGCGGTCGGTGTATTCCATAGCTCAGATCAAAAACTGCTCGACTCACAACTTTTATCACGGGCCCGTTCCAACGTCGGTGCAGCTGCCCGGCCATTTGTTGGACTGGCCAGCGGGGCATCGGCTCAGTTATTTATCGCCGAACAGATTATTGGTGCCATGCACTGCAGCCTGCGTAGTGCACACCGCAAAAAATTATCGGGCTTGGCACTTGATTTGCAGCCTGTAGCGCAGCTGACTTTTGTAGCATGAATCATGTGCTATTAATAGAACCAGACAGGTCCCTTGCCGAATCGGCCACGGAAGTCCTAAAGTCTAAGGATACGCAAGTGGTGTGGGCAACGGGAGCCCAAGAAGCAATTGCCGCTGCCGACCGACAGTGCCCCAATATTGTCGTACTCGAACTGGGTTTACCGTCACATAATGGCATAGAGTTCTTGTATGAATTCCGCAGTTATCATGAATGGTCGTCTATCCCAGTCATTATGTTTACTATGCAGCAAATTGCCACACCAGAACTGCTTACGAAGCTAGGGGTCGTCAGCTATTTGTACAAACCCACCACACCCTTAGCCCGTTTACAGCAAGTGGCCAGTGAATATTTAAATGTGCCAGCGCTAGTTACCAAGTGAAGCAAGTCGTTACCCAGGCAATTGTATTAAACCGTATCGACTATGGCGAAACAGACCGAATTGTGACTTTGCTGACTTCTTCTGAGGGT
>JAYUBM010000008.1:0-2764 GCA_043740875.1 bacterium
AGTGAAAATGCAAACGATGTTGCCGGTGCTTTGGCCGACAAATTACATCGTAATGGCGTTACGGTTTTAACGAATTGTCTAGTCACAAAAATAGTGCAAACTGGCAGCACAGTTACTTCTGTTGTTTGCGACAAACAAATTTTCAAGGCCTCACAGTATATTGTTGCTTCGGGCGGTACTTCACGGCCTGAAACGGGCTCAACTGGCGATGGTTTTGGTTGGCTAGCCTCGCTAGGACATACAATTAACAGCCCTAATCCAAGTATTACGCCACTAGCTCTCAAGGAATCATGGGTTACGAAAGCTTCGGGCATAACAGCTAAAGAAGCCAGTATCACTTTTTATTGTGGAGCTGAACGCTCCTTAAGGTTACAGGGCGATATTTTGTTTACGCATTTTGGAATTTCAGGACCACTTATATTAAATAATGCCTATAAGGTTGCCGATTTATTACAATCAGGTGAAGTTACAGCTAAAATAGATTTAATGCCAGATGTTGAACAGAAAACACTAGATCAAAAAATTGTATCTGTACTGCACGAGTACGGCAGTAAGCAATTAAAGAATGTCATACAGTTTATTGTGCCAATCGGTATGAGTGCACTTGTGAAAGAATTAGCAAAAAATACTTTAGATTTTGAAGTAAAAACTAGCGAAGTAACTAAAGCTAGCCGTCTGATACTAGTTAACACAATCAAAAATGTTCCTGTTACAGTTACAAATTTAATGGGATTCGAAAAAGCCGTAGTCGCAGACGGTGGTGTACGATTAAGTGAAATAGACACTCGTACTATGCGCTCGACGCTTTTAAAAAATCTATATATTACGGGTGATTTACTAGATATAAACCGCCCCTCGGGAGGGTTCTCGCTTCAACTTTGCTGGACGAGCGGTTATATTGCTGGCCTAAATGCCGCCCAAGCTGGCCTTTAATTTTATACAAAAATACACTAATAAATATTTAAGCTATTTGATGTGCGGCGCATACCGCACAATTGTCTTCTTGATTAACGCCGGCAAACACAAGTTCTGTCGCCTTCCACCAGGGCTGCATATCTTTATAGCCAATCCAGTTTGCTGCTTGGCGTACGGTCCATCCCAGCAAGCCGTACAAATGCAGTTTCCCGCGTACGACTGTAGCCCATCGCGGTCCGGCAGGAGTAACGTAAAAAGGTATTTTGGGTTTGTAGGCATGCGTTGGTACACCTTTTACGTGATTAATGAGTGTTTTAGTGACAAACTGTGCATCGTACAAAGCTGTTTGGGCCATACCCGAATACGGGGTATTAGCATTATCGCCAATTACAAAAACACCAGGCCAGGCCTGCAGTAACGTATCTACTTGCACGCGGCCGTTTTGAGCAAGCATAAAGTTGTTTGCCGTAAAAAAGGGATGGTTAGCGGTGCCGGCTGTCCATACTACAGTATGACTTCTGATGGGTTTTCCGTTTATAAGTAGTGCATCGGCAGTCTCGGCTTGGACTGGTGCGCCAAGGTACAGCTTTACGCCCAACTTCTTTAACCTTCGTGCCAGTGCATTCGAAACGCCCAAAGGCATGTGTGGCATCAAACGTGGTGCAGCTTCAACCAGATCAATATGTAGTTTTCTATCACGTAGCTCATGTTGTTTCATAATCTTTTTTACATATCCAGGTAAAGCGCCGGCAAGCTCAACTCCAGTTGGTCCGCCTCCTACAATAATGTAATTTAGATCAGGTTTTTGTTCATCTATCAGTTGCTTATGTAGGTGTGCTTTGAGTTTCTCGGCCTCATCAATTGTCTTAATACCGTATGAGTATTCTTCCATGCCTTTAATCCCAAAATAATTTGTAACAGCTCCAATTGATAAAACCAAAAAGTCATATTGAAGAAATTGACCATCGGCGGCCTTAACTGTGCGCAGTTTACGATGTAACTCAACAGCCTGTCCTAGTATAATTTTCACAGGTTTATTATTGAATATTTCAGTCAGTGGTATTTTTGAGACATGTTCACTTCCACCTGTCGCAGTATGATATAGGGTAGGGTGATAAGAAAACCAGTCATTCTCAGTAAGTAAAGTTACATCAAAACCTTCAAAACCGCATAAATCGAGGGCAGCCTTAACACCGCCAAATCCGCCTCCGATAATTAGTATTTTTCTTTTGTGCATCAAGCGTTAGTATAATAGACCATTTGCAAAACAACAACAGCTTGCTTGCGACTAGTATAGTTGTTAAGCTTAAAGTAAATTTATGGATTCATTTACGAAGTTATTAAAAGATGCTGGATTCCAAGGCGAGATTGACGTATCTGCTGCGACACGCGATTTCTATAGTCACGATGCTTCTTTATTTGAAATTCGCCCTGAAATAATCGTATCGCCTAAAGGCACGAACGATGTACAGGTACTTATAAAAACTATTAACAAACAACGCACTCATAATCCTACTCTAAGCGTGACCGCCCGAAGTGCTGGTACAGATATGTCAGGCGGTGCGATAAACGACTCCGTTATTGCCAATTTTAATACTCACTTTAAGGCTATTAAAACTGTCACGGCAACAACCGCAAACGTGCAACCCGGAGTATTTTACCGGGACTTTGAAGTTGAAACATTAAAACATGGGGCACTTTTACCGCCGTTTCCTGCAAGCCGTGATTTATGCACGGTCGGGGGAATGGTAAATAATAATTCAGGCGGCGAAAAATCATTGGAATTTGGCAAGACAGAGAAATTTGTAAGCGAGTTAAAAGTCGTTTTTGCTGATGGTGACGAGTATGT
>JAYUBM010000009.1:0-2703 GCA_043740875.1 bacterium
GGCTCATTTGCCAAAGAACGTGAAGCCCGTGCCCAAATTGGTACTATAGCCAATACGATTGCTGGCGCTATCGTGAAGCAGTATCCTGAGAAGTTTTAATTTACAGATATTACATTTAAAATTACAAAACTTCGGCTAGGGCGTTCGTGCCCTAGCCCATACAAAAAGTGGCAGGAGGATTGCCACTTTTTGTATTTTTGGATCAGTTTCGTTTCAGTGTTTACTTTTGGTATCAGGGGCGAGGGTCGAACTCGCGACCTCAGGCTTATGAGTCCTGTGCTCTAACCAACTGAGCTACCCTGACATACCAAAAGTAAATACTGAAACTTGGCCAAATTATATCATGTACCCCTGTAAATAGCCAGGCTAATCGGTGGACTTCTTTCTATTTTCTTATGCAGCGAGCACTTTACAGGTGGCCTTTCGGCCAGCCCACGAGCGCTAGCTTACTCTGACTGCAAGCGAAAATAGAAATGGTTCAAGCGAGGGCTTATTTTAGATAAATTTTATGATTTCGGCATTACCTATATTTTGGCCGCGTTCGTTCAAGGGTGCTTTTTCGATTGCCCGGCGCAGTGCACGGCCAAAACTGCCATGGCCAACTACTAATATAGTTTCATGGGGCAAACTGTTGAGGTAATCGAGCATTTCTTGGGCACGCCACTGCATATCTACTAACCGCTCAACCCCTTCGATGGTGTCTATAGAAGTCTCGTCTTTTTTGTACTGATCGATTACTGTATCAACGGGCTGAGCCTCAAGTGCGCCAAAGTGACGTTCTTTAAAACCTTCGTGCAACTGTATATTTTCATGTGGGTAGTTAGCGGCTGTGGCGATATGCTGTGCCGTGTGATGCGCACGCTGCAGCGGTGAACTAATAATAATATCAAAGTTTAAACCTTGTTTTTTAACTTTTATGGCGGTTTGTCTGGCTTGTTCGTGTCCTGTTACTGTAAGGGGTGCATCGGTTACGCCGCCCCAACGGCCAGAAGCGTTCAGCTCACTTTCGCCATGCCGAACAAAATACAAATGTTTCATGATTTATGCCGCTTTCATAAGTAACAATATTTTTGCCCGGGCGAATGGGTCGTTTAAAATGTTATACGTCGGCCCAAAAACGGGACCCGGCAGGTCATCAAGCCGGCACCATTTTTGTTTGCGGCACTTTAATGGTTCCATGATTTGCGCTACGCCGGTACTGGTATTGGACGCAAATTGAAGCGTTACATAATGCAAGTTACTGGGTTCAAAAATATCATTGGTATAGCCGATATATACAAGGTTGGTGACCGTAATGCCTGTTTCTTCTAAAGTTTCACGGACGGCGCCATTTTCGGGCGTTTCGCCATAATCAAGTTTACCGCCAGGTATTGCCCAGGTGTTTTCGCCGTGGGCTCCGGCCCTTTGTAGCATAAGTATTTTGTCTGCCCTGCATAAAACTATAGTAACTGCGACCCCGACACGGTAAGGGCTGGGGGTTGTCACTTGCCAGCCTTTGAATGCTGGTGGTGAGCGTATTTTTGGTCGATAATGTCTTTCAGAACTGCTTTACGTAGTTGCAGGGCAATATTTTGGTCACTTGCATAACTGGCTGCCATATTTTTATTTATTGCAGTCATAGAAGCCTCAAAAGCTACAGGATCATCGAACTTTTCATTTACCACCCGGTTGCCACTAAAGTGCTGCGTTATAGCAGGCATGACTTTATCGATTGTTTTTACAAAGCGTGATTCGGGGTCTTGCAAAGATTCATAAGCTTCGATTGTTTTATGTATCCAACTAAAAGTACTGCCAAACCGTAGTTTTATTTTTGCTAATGCCGCTTGTTCAGATTTTGCTTTAGCGGTATGGTCGACGGTGTGCGGGTTAATGGTATCGACATCACCTGCATACACTTCTACCATGTCATGCACCAGTGCATATTGGGCAATCTTCCCTAAGTCATATTCAGGATGTAGTTCGGCCGCAACGGCGCAAGCAATTGCCGAAAGCATAACGGTGTGGTCGGTATCTGATTCTAGTGTTCCCTGCGGGTCAAGGTGTGTTTGGCGGTTAACCTTGGCAAAATCAATCAAAAAACCGCCCAAATCAATCGTTGTTTTTACAAAATTATCGGTGATTTTTTTAGTCATTGCTATTATTATGTCATGACATTGCATGTGGCGCCTGGAAAATATATTGTTGCCGTATCGGGTGGGGTTGATTCGGTAGTGCTGTTACACATGCTTATGCGCGCATATAGCGGCAATAATAACTACACTTTTATTGTGGCCCATTTTGATCACGGCATCCGCCCTGACTCTGCCGCTGACGCTACATTTGTGAAAGGCATTGCCACCCATCACCATTTGCCTTTTATAAGTGAACGACAAGAACTGGGGGTACACGCCAGTGAATTGGCAGCAAGGAATGCCCGTTACGCATTTTTTGGGCGTGTGCGGGCTGAAAATATGGCACAAGCGGTTTTAACTGCCCATCATCAAGACGATTTACTCGAAACTATGATTCTAAATATACTGCGCGGAACCGGCAGGCGGGGATTAGACCCGCTGCGGGGAAGGGCAGGCGTGCTGCGACCGCTGCTGCACACTGATAAGGCGTCACTGGTGCAGTACGCCACAGTAAACAATTTAATTTGGCATGAAGATAGCACAAATGCCAGCCAATTGTACCTGCGAAATGCTGTCCGATTAAGAATTATGC
>JAYUBM010000010.1:0-2703 GCA_043740875.1 bacterium
TGATGAGTTTAATCTGATAAAAGATGAACCCAGTGTTTTAAAAGCCCAAGATGAATACATCAGGTTGCGTGGAACAACTGAAGGTGAAACAGCTCATAAAAATAATCACTTTACAGAACTACACGTATTTTTTCAGGGAATACGCAGGTTTAAATTATTAGGTAACCAAAATCATAGTTAAGTTTAACGTTTACAAATTACCCAAAAAAGCTATACGCTAGGGCATATGGCGTTTGAAGATTTTGAAACGAAACAATCAGTGGTGGTGGTATATACGGGTGAAGGCAAGGGCAAGACCAGTGCCAGTGTTGGTTTACTAGCAAGGGCACTTGGTAGCGGTTGGAAAGTAGCTTTTGTACAGTTCATAAAACACTGGAACGTCGGTGAACACGAATTTATCCATAAAATCGAGCCTCTATTTGGTGAAAATTTGGTTTTTTACAAGGGAGGTAAAGGTTTTTATAACGCCGGTAATATTAGTGCTAAAAATATTACAAAACAAGAACATATCCTAGCTGCGCAGTTTACCTATGATTTTGCCCTAAAAGCAGCAGAGAGTGGTGATTTTGATCTGGTAATTTGTGACGAGATCAATAATGCCGTTCACGACGGCTTACTTACCGAAAAAGAGCTAGAGTCATTTATAAAAAACCGTAGCCCAAAAACGAGTTTATGCCTGACTGGGCGGGACTTTCCTTTAAAATTACTACCCCTTACGGATATTGCTACCAACATGACAAAGATTAAGCATCATTTTGACGAAAAATTTTTGGCCAATAAGGGAATTGATTTTTAACCAGCAAAGCCAGTTATAACACTGCAATCTTTGCGTGTTACCATAGGTGTAATGAACTCTCCTACACTTTATTTGCTTCTAGGGTTACCGGGTGCCGGCAAAACAACCGCCGCGAAAGAAATAAGTAAGCTTACGGGTGCAGTACACTTGTCTTCAGATAATGTAAGGTTAGATTTATTTTCTTCACCTGATTTTTCAAAAAAAGAACATGACATCCTTTACAAATCGCTTGATAAAATGTGCGAGCAGCTACTAAATGCCGGCCAAAGCGTTATTTACGATGCTAACCTAAACCGTTATATACACCGTCAAGAAAAATATGTCCTTGCCAAAAAAGTCGGTGCTATCAGTCGTTTAGTATGGATAGACATACACCGTAATACTGCAAAACAGCGCCGGATAGACGAAAAGCGCCACCATTCGCTAGTGCCTGCTCATGAGACTCCCCAAGCGATGTTTGAACGGATTGCTGAAATTTTTGAAGCACCTCAAAATGATGAAACCTATACAATACTAGATGGTACCAAAATCACCGCAGACTATATAAAATCCAAACTGCTATAGGTTGCAACCGCGTTTAAGTTAGTATAGATTGTGCCCAAGATGTGGTCTATTCAAAAGAAACGTAAAATTGTGATTATAGCCATTACTTTAGGGGCAATTTTATTCTTTGCTAACCAATTTCGCTCTCGGGTTGGAACATATGCTGTTACACAGGTGTTCGATGGCGATACAATTGCCGTCAATATGGATGGCATCACCGAAAAAATACGCTTGATAGGTATCGATACCCCTGAAACAAAAGACCCGCGCAAACCAGTGCAGTGCTATGGCCCAGAAGCCAGCGCCTATTCCCATAGCAAGCTTGGTCATGCCCGAGTAAAACTTATTGCTGACCCGCTCAGTACCAACCGTGACCGCTATAACCGCTTACTACGCTACGTTTACCTAAGTGACGGTACTTCATATAACCAGGCCTTGATTACAGGTGGCTTTGCACGCGCCTACACTGGATTTCCTTTTAGTAAACAAAACGATTATATTTCTGCTGCAGCCGTGGCTAAACAAAACGCTGTCGGCCTATGGAAGACGTGCGGACCAACCTAATTTTCAGTCTAGCCATGTTTTCTTTTTGCCAAGTGCAATCATGAGCCTGTCTAAAGGCCACAAAACAACACTTGTCACCCCCAAAAATATGCCTGGAAAAACTGTGTATAGTACGCCCGGTAGCACGCTCACAATACCAAGACGCCTAAATACGTTTGAACTATAGGTACCCTTGTCGCGGTGCCGTTTTAGGGTGCTACGTTCTAGCATGAGGTAATGCACCATTTTAGGTAAATAGTTATAAGATTGGCCTTCGGTGCAAATGAGTAATACGTTGTCTTGAACAAGCTTTAATCCAAGGGCTGCAAATTCCATTGATATATCTTGGTCTTCATGCACGATAGCGTCATCATTACAGACCTCGGTGCGTACCTGTAGCCAGCCTGAGCGGCGTACTGCCATATTAGCGCCCCACATAGTTATTGTTCGAAAACTGGCATGGACAAACCAAAAATAAGCTCGCGGAAACAGGGTACTTTTAAAGCTTTTAATACGTGGCACTATGGCGGTTTTGGCAAGGCCCGTTATTCCGTATACGTCTGGGTGATTGGTAAAATGAAATAACACCCGTTGTACCCAATCAATAGCAATCACACTGTCAGCATCAATCCGGCCGATGATTTCACCGCGTGCGGCATCAAAGCCTGCCGAGCGCGCCCAGCCACGGCCCTGGCGGTTTTCAGTAATGATGCGCACAAATGAAAAAGCCTGAGCTAACTCAACCGTATTATCGGTGCAGTTATTGTCGACGACGATTACCTCAAACGGCATACATGTTTGTGATTCTACAGCTTTTAGGC
>JAYUBM010000011.1:0-8828 GCA_043740875.1 bacterium
ACTTCTTGCACTTGGCCTGGCAACATAAATTCTGGTTGGCCAAATAAATTAGAAAGGCCACTCATATATAGCTGGTTCCCAATTGTTGCCAGCCCTAAATTATGAGTTAGTTCAACCAGCGTGTCTACGGTGTTACGAATCACGCGTTCTGGCACGCCTCCGGCAACCGTCCGGGCCGTCAGGGCTCTTTCGGCACGGCTATGAGTAGGGTTTTCGATAGCTGATTCATTTACATGATTTACGTAAAAACGATACCCCTTATCGGTAGGAACACGGCCGGCACTGGTATGGGGCTGCACAATAAAACCCAGCCGTTCAAGTTCGGCCATTTCGGCCCGGATTGTGGCACTGCTGACACTAAACACTTTCGCGAGTAGTTGGCTGCCAACGGGGCTGGCTACTTCAGCGTATTGTTCAACTATACTTCGTAAAATTGCTTCTTGCCGTGTGGTCATATTGATTCAATTATACGTTTTTAGCAGTCGCTATGCAAGAGTGCTAGAAACTTGCTAACATTTCTTTTGTCGATGTCAGCAGTTCTTTGGCAATAGTTAAACCTTTTTGGTGCTGCTCATTGGTATAGTGGCCTTCTTCAACTAATTGCCGTAGGGCGAGTGAAGAATTATGTACGTCGTCACTGACTAAAAACTTGAAGTAAGGTTTATCCAGCATATCTTGCAAAATTCGCACGGCAGTTTGCATCCGGTTTTTAAACTCTTGGCCGTGCATATGCTCTCGGCCGCTTAAACGGCGCTGCCATTCCAAAAAATTAGGTGGTAACAAACTAACAATATAGGCATCTGGCTTAAGCCGGTAGATGTTGGCGGCTCCACCAATATCAAAATCGTGTATCCCTATTAATCCTTGTTCATTCGCTTTCTGCAATTCTCTGATACTTGTACCGGATACTTGCTGGCTATGAATGACTTCGGCTTCTATAAACTCACCAGATCGTAAATCTTTCAAAAAGTCAGTTTCGGTCCGAAAAAAATAATGGGTGCCGTGCGCTTCAAGTTTGCCATCGCGCACTTTTGGCGGCCGGGTCGTGTCGGATACGATAAAATAGTATGGCCCCGTGGTTGTTAGGTAGTTAATCAGTGTGTTTCGCCCGCCACCGGTTACACCGAGCATAACGACTAATTTTGACTGGCTAAGCACATTCTTGGCATGACCTGAAAGCTTATAATTTGCGATAGTATTTTGAAATTCTTCGAGATGCTCTAAAGCAGGTGTAGGGGTATCCATAAAGTAATTATAGTGATAGTTGCTATAAATACAAACAGATTACGAAAGAGGTTAACTTTCGATTCCAAGCCTTCCAAATAATAAATCGGCACTTGAGCGGGCGAGCTGATCACGATGTTCTGTTACTCTGCCACCCCGGGCTATGGCCAAAACCTCGTTTACAGCCATAGCCAGGTCGTCATTTAAAACAAAATGATAGGCCGGATCTGACAAGGCAAGGGGTAGTGATTCGCGCGCTTCACTCATGCGCTCGCTTAAGTCGAGCGATCTGCCCGATCCGATGCGCCGCATCCATTCTACGTAACTTGGCGGCAAAATATATATAGGAATAATTTTTTTGAACCCAAGTTTTCTGAATAAAGGTATAACACTTGCTAATATGGCCATGGTAGCTACACCTGAGCTAGGGTAACTTCTGGCACGAGTACCATAAAATTCACCGTTTTTTGCAATCAAAAATTGGGCAAATTCACCCGCTTTTATCTCGTCCAATATTTCATAAAAATCACTTCTAAAATGATATTCATGCCCATCTTTTTCTCCCTCGCGAGGCGAGCGGGTGACATCGCTTTGCACATATGGTATGCCAAGTTTTTCAATAATAGTCGTTTTTCCTACACCTGTCGGACCAACTAGAGCAATTAATTCGAGCGAGGCCAGTTGTGACACCACAGAATCGTTGGGAGTATATCCAATTTGCAGCTTGCGAACCCATTCGGTAAAATCTTTCTTTTCCATAATTAGTATTTAATCACGCTTCAGTAAAACCGTAAACGCTTCAGCCGGAATATCAACACGTCCAAAACGCTTCATGCGTTCTTTACCTTTCTTTTGCTTGGCTAAAACCTTCTTTTTGCGCGATACATCACCGCCGTACAACCCCGTCGTAACGTCCTTACGAAAGGCGCTAATGTCTTCGCGGGCAATAAATTTACCACCAACTCCGGCTTGCAAAGCTACCTGAAAGTTTTGGCGGGGTATCACATCTTTCAACTTTTTCACCGTGTCGCGTCCCAGCCGTTCTGCCTCACTGCGGTGCACCATTGTACTGAGCGCATCTACTCGGTCACCTGCTACATAAAAATCTAATTTTACCAGGTCTTCGGCGCGGTAATTGTCTAGCTCATAATTAAAACTGCCGTAACCGCTTGTGATACTTTTTAGCTGGTCATAAAAATCTGTTAATAAGTTTGCCAGTGGCGCTTCAAAACTTACTAGTGCCAGCTGGGCATCGACAAAACTTAAGTTTTTTTGTAGGCCCCGTTTGCTAACAATAAGCTGAATAACTGCTCCGACAAATTCTTTAGGACAAACAACTTCACCCTTTATCCACGGTTCACGGATCTGGGATATTTTACTTTGATCGGGCAAATCGGCTGCCGATTTTATGTCTGACTCATCGCCGTTACTAAGCACAATTTCGTAATCGGTAGACGGATTAGTGACCACTAAATCAAGGTTGTATTCGCGTTCGATACGTTCTTTTATAATATCCATATGTAGTAGTCCCAAAAAGCCGATGCGTACCCCAAAACCGAGTACCGGTGAATTTTCGGGCTCATATTGCAGGGCTGAATCACTTAATGACAAGCGATCGACAGCTTCTTTTAGGGCAACATAATTTTCATTACTATCTGGGAAAAAACCGGCATATACAAAAGGTTTTACTATCTTATAGCCTGGCAGAGCCTTTGTAGCGGCGTTTTCTACCAGTGTAACCGTATCTCCCACCCGGGCCTGGCGTGTGCTTTTAAGGTTAGTGACAATATAGCCGATTTGGCCACAGGCTAAATCGGTATTGGCAATCATATCAGGGCGCAGGGCACCTACTTCAAGCGCTATACCATTTGTAGCGGCACTTATCATGCGGATCGGGGCACTTTTGGCAATATGGCCGTCAAACACGCGCACGTACAAAATAACTCCACGGTAATCGTCATAATAACTATCAAAAATTAGCGCACGGGTTGGGGCATCGATGCTCCCTTTTGGTGATGGTACTAAGTCAATAACCCTGTCGAGTACTTCGGCCACGCCTTGGCCGGTTTTGGCACTAATAAGCAAAATATCCTCACGCGTGCATCCCAGCAAGCTAATCACTTCATTACTCACCCGTTCGACGTCGGCTGCCGGCAAATCTATCTTATTCAAAACCGGAATAATTGTCAGGTTAGCGCCCATGGCCAGGTACACATTAGCCAACGTCTGGGCTTGGATGCCTTGGCTGGCATCGACGACCAGTATGGCACCCTCGCAAGCCTCAAGGCTACGTGACACCTCATAACTAAAATCTACATGCCCCGGTGTATCAATAAGATTTAACTGGTAGTTTTTGTACTGCATACGCACAGGGGCGAGTTTTATGGTAATGCCCTTTTCGCGTTCTAAATCCATACGGTCAAGCAGCTGCGCCTTCATGTTGCGTTTTTCTACTGTGCCAGTAATTTCAAGCAAACGGTCAGCCAGCGTGCTTTTACCATGGTCAATATGAGCAATAATACAAAAATTACGAATTTTATCCATTTAACTTTATTATAACAGAGGTGACCGTCAGGTGCTACTTGGTTCACCGGCATATCTATGAAAAACGATTTCACCGTACGGCATAAGCGTGCAAATTGTACCATCAGCCGCTTGGCTACGTTTTATTGAATTTGAATCGGTTTAAGAATAATCTTTTTGAGCCGGGAAGTCACCGCGGTGGCCTGTTCTAGCCCAAACAAGGATGAAACCGACAAATGTACTAAAAGCGTAGTGACAGCGATGATGCCAAGCTTAAAGCCCAGTGTAATAAATCCTTTGTCGCTGGCCCCTAGCGGTAAAATAGTAACCATGATAAATGCCGTTAAAATCGTAAAACCACTCACCGAAACACTGCGGCCTACATTTACCCAAAATAGTTTGTCAAAAAGGTGGGGATCACGCCACAGCATAACTGCAAATAAAATAAGTACTTCGGTTGCGGCAACAATTGACTGTGCCAAGGCTAAGCCCGATGCCCCGTAAGAGCTAGGCCGTGCCAGCGTAAAAACAAGCACAATATTTAGCGCAATAGCAAACAGCGAAACAAGTAGGGGCGTTATTGTGTCTTTATGGGCGTAAAAGTAGCGCGAAAACAGGGTATACAAAATTCTAAAGAATATGGCAACCGAAAGAAAGCCTAGGATAAGTGATATTTGGGTAGAGCCGGCCTTGAAAATAATACGCGCTAAATAACCCCGGCAAAAATAAGATAATATGGCAACCGGCAACGAAAGCCAGATAAGTACTTGCAATATTTTCTGAAAATCACTTCTGAATAAATCGGGCCGCTTTTGGGCAAGCCGTTTAGCTAAACGCGGAAAAGCTGCCGTAGAAATGGTAGTACCTATTAATAGTACTGGCGCAGTGTGCAATGTATAGGCATTTTCGTAATAACTGACATAACCATCGCCTAAATGCCGCGCCCGGTTTGTTTCAACGATGCTATTTATCGAATCGATACCTTGATCTATAGAGCGGGCAGGCAATTGGCGTAAAATACGCTTAAAATCAGTATTTTTAAAATTAATTTTAAAATGATACTTAAAATCCAGGCCAAGTAAACCTAGCGTTGCCACCCCAAGTTGCAAAATAGCGCCAACCAGTGCACCAATACCTAGGCCAATAAGGCCAATATTACCTCTGAAAATAAAAATACTTCCAATGATCGACAAGTTATAAATAATCGGTCCAACCGCAAAGAAAAAGAACCTTCCGAACGTTTGCTGTACACTAGTTAGCACACCCGACAATGTAAAAAGCAGTGGGTTAAAAGATACCAACCGCATAATTGTCGTCGCGTTGTGGAGTTGCGGTGGTGATAAGTTTGGGGCCACAATATGCATAAGTGGCTCGGCTGCAAACAAGATAATAAAGCCTACTATTGCCATAATGACTGCCATTAAGTTCATCAAGCTCGAACTTAGCTCCCACACACCCCTGCGATCACTTTTTTCGAGCCTTTCAAGCAGTATTGGCATAAAAGCGACGCCCAGTGCACCGGCGGCCAGCGTTAAAAAGAAAAAGTCGGGGATTTTAAAAGCCGCAAAATAAGCGTCGGTACTGTTAGCTCCTGTTGGAGAAAAGCTGCCATTCACAAAAGTTGTACGCAAAAATCCTAACGTTTGACCGATAAGAGCCGTTGCTATAAGCAAGGTAGCTGCCCCACCAATACTTACTTTTTTGTTAGCATTTTTAATAAATCGGTTCATCTTAGGTAGATTATAGAGGATTTCAAAAGAATTTTAGGTATGAGTTTTTATAAATACGAATAAAATTACAATTGTCGAGTATTTATACTTTATTTGACATAAGCACAATGCTGTTTATACTTAAAACTATATAATACTTTTGAAGAAGATAGGTTGTTGTGATAGATATGCAAAAACTCAAATTTTCGCAAATGTATAGCTTCAAAATGATGTTTTTATGGGTCTTTGTTTTTAGCGGCATAGGCACGGCAACTTTGCTTATTACGCGCGCGGCAACACCCGGAATTGCCGTTGTTGTCGATAGTAGCTTACCTAACCCGACTAATGTTAAAGCCTACAGCGATAACCGGCTGGCTACAATAACATGGGATAAGCCAAGCACCGCCGTCAGCAAGAATATTGTTGGCTATTATGTGACTTGGGGTGCAGGCACGGGAGTTTATACCAACGCTAGGCAAACAACATACGCGATTACTCAGATTCAGCCATTAACAAACGACACATTGTATAACGTCAAGATCCAATCGGTACAGGGTACTGCTGTACAAGTCCCTACACCAGACGCATGGGGAGGCGGTACAGCCGAGGAAGCCCGTGCAAATGGCAGAGTCTCTAGTGGCGCAACTACCACCGTGACACCTTCCAGCGCTCGTGTTGATCAACTGCGCACTCAGATGACCGGATTCTTCGATGATTTTAACAGTCCAGCCGGTGCTTTTGACGAGCTGAAGTGGAATACAGCCACCTCAGCCTGCGCCCAACTTGGGACATCAGGCGCTTTCATTAATAATCAGTTTCATGCACACAGCCAAATTAAATCTGAGTCAGGGTTATATAATGAATACTGCGACCGTGCACAAATTATCCAACGTCCACGCGCTACCTTTGATATCAGCGGACGGACGGAGGCTGACCCAGGCGTGGTGGTGGCTGATTTTGACGGTACAAGCATGTCTACCAAGCGTGATATCTGGTATATCGATCTCATTCCGCTTAATTCTCGTACCAATAATATTCCGCTCGATATCACCGGCCATGCTGCAGCTGGTGATGCAGAAGCCGCCGATCCAGCGATGATCCGGATATCTCAGAATAGCACCGATCTTGCCCTGAAATACAGCGGATTAGATAAGCAGGCCTATGACATAAACCAAACGTACAACTTATGCCCGGACTTTCAAAATGCCTTTGATTTTCTCTGGTGCGGTACTACTGCACCCCCGATTGTTAGTGCTTTTCCTGAAGTGCCACTTATCCCCTATAATGGGCAAATCCCGGTTCCAAACGTCCGTCAGCACTGGCGTGTTGAAGTATCGCCAACAAAAATCAAGCTCTTTATCAACGGCGCCAAGGTACTCGAAGGCACTATGCCGGCCGATTTCGCTAGTACTAAAAAATTTACAGTTCACAGCAACCTATTTAGCTACAATACCGGCAAAGATGCTGCCGAAAAACCACAGACATCAATTCTACACTGGGACAACTTCGGTTTTAATGGCCC
The DNA here is from genome assembly GCA_043740875.1 of bacterium. Taxonomy (GTDB): domain Bacteria; phylum Patescibacteriota; class Saccharimonadia; order Saccharimonadales; family SZUA-47; genus JBBQVE01. Next base: position 6,979 of record JAYUBM010000011.1, read on the forward strand.
AGCTCCAACGACCGTGACACACAATTATCAAGAAGGTGGTGTGACAGGTATTGTGCCATACCTCGGCACAGGTACTGTCGCCAAGCCTATCGACAAAGGCTCTCGCGCTACCAAGGTATCAATCCCTGATCCGATTGCCTCACCAGGTCAGGCACGACTGATGTTCACCTTAAACAACATCGGCTTCGGTGATTACACTTGGAGTTCGTCAGACAACGTTGTGGTCAATGGCAAAAGCTATAACGTGCCTAATCCTGCAGCCTTACAGCTACCACCGTTCTTAGGTCCTACGGCGGCTAACCATAACATTCCCTACGCCTCCGCTATAATTATCAATCCAGCCGATCTTAAACAAGGAGCGAACGATGTAGTGTTCAATATCGCTGGCCCTGATATTATTAACGCCCATATCGAACTTGATTATGCTAAAGGATCCGAGCCCGCCTATACTCCACCCTCTGTTATATTTGGACCAGGTTTATACCTCGCCTCTACTCAACCAACCTTTCTCGCACATGACAGCTATTTATACATCGAACAAGACATGGGTTTGCCTAGCGGTGTCCTAGATGGTACAACGCCTATCACGCCACCGCCAACCACTGGTGACACGACGAAGCCAACTGTTGCACTATCGGCACCCGCCAACAATGTAACTGTTACGGCTGGCAGTAAGCTTACTGCTACGGCTACGGCCAGTGATAATGTGGGCGTCGCAAAGGTAGAGTTCAATATTGGCGGCACATCACTCGGCGTTGTAACGACGGCACCATACAACGCCACAATCGATACGGTCAATCTTGCCGCCGGAACGTATACTGTTACCGCCACAGCCACAGACGCCGCCGGCAATGCTGCAGTTTCGGCTGCGCGGTCTATTATTGTCACAGCCGCGCCAACGCCACCAAATACCTCTGTTAAGTTCGTAACTCTGCCAGTTAACTCGGCATTACCAAGCGAGGCTGAATGTAGTACAAGAGTGAAGCCAGCACCAGAGACCCGGGCCAGTGTAAATGCTGCCTATAACGCCCGAAAAGGCACCGGCGGTAACTATGCCTTTCCTAACGTATCCGGTAATTATTCGGGGACAACCGACCAAACAATCCAATGGGCGGCCTGTAAATGGGGCATGGATGAAGATCTGTTCCGCGCCCAAGCTGTCCAAGAAAGCTACTGGTTCCAAAATGCGATTGGTGATTTTACGACGACGGCAGCCAGTTGCCCTGGGATTTATCCAATTGCCAACTATCCGGGGCAAGCCGCGGGGCAATGCCCAGAATCGATTGGCATCATGCAGGTGCGCTGGAACTACCATCAGAGTGCCTTCTTTCAAGACACGGCAAACACTGCCCTTACGAATAACGCTATCTATTCTACGGCCTATAACCTTGATTACTACGGGGCGGTGTGGCGCAGCTGCTATAACGGCGACTTTGGCTGGCTGAATACCGTCGACCGAGGCTTTGATTATGCAGCAGGCGATGTTACTGGCTGTCAGGGTGTCTGGTTTGCAGGCAGATGGCACACTGCGGGAGCTGATCAGTACATTGCGGCCGTTCAAGCCAACCTTAATAACCGCACCTGGGAAACTAGCTCATTTATTGGCGCAACGACCGATAACCCAATAAAGTCACCCGGCACACCGCCACCACCACCTCCAGCAACAGATACAACTGCACCAAGCGTCAGCCTTTTTTCACCAATACCTGGCCAAACTATTACCGGTACGCTTTCGATCAATGCTACGGCGACCGACGCAGTCGGCGTCACCAACGTTTCGTTCTATCTTGATGGGTCAAACACACCGTTTGTATCTGATATATCAAACCCCTATTCTGTATTATGGAACT
>JAYUBM010000012.1:0-2663 GCA_043740875.1 bacterium
GCCAGCAACGCCAGGCCGCCGTACCATACAACATTATTTACAACTTTTTTTACCGGCATATATGAGTAGTATAATCGGTAATCTATTTATTATTAACTGAAACTATTTATAGGCCGGTTCGCCCTTGACTTAAGTATATACAAATGTATATACTTAAGTCATGAAAACAAGCACCAAGGTTAAAAAATGGGGTAATAGTTTGGCTATACGTATTCCCCTATCTGTTGCACAAAATCTTGGACTTCAAATTAATAGCCAGATTCAGATTACCAGTGACGGAACAACCGCAACGCTCAAACCCGAAAGCCCCAAAAAACTTAAACTTCAGGATTTACTCGATAAAGTAACCCCCGAAAATACCCACGGATTAAACGATTGGGGCACACCTGTCGGTAAAGAACTATGGTAACCAGTTATGTTCCCGCCCGCGGTGATATAGTATGGCTGAACTTTAACCCGCAACAAGGTCATGAACAAGCTGGCACGCGGCCGGCACTGGTAGTATCCGCCCAAGGATACAACAAATTGAATGGTCTTATGCTGGCGTGCCCCATAACCTCAAAAGTAAAGGGCTACCCCTTTGAGGTGTTAGTGAAGGCCGGTAAAATAGAAGGTGTTATTTTGGCAGACCACATTAAATGCCTCGATTGGAATGTCCGAGGCGCCTCTTTTTTGCAGAAAGCACCGGCTACCGCGCTTGCACAAACCCAAGAATTAATTGAATTATTGATTACCGGATGAGCAAACATATTGTCATCGACGCCCGCATCCGGCCTTCTAGCACCGGCCGGTATATCGACCGACTGATCGAACACCTGCAAAAAATCGATAAAGTTAATAATTACACGGTGTTAGTGAACGAAAAAGATGCTTGGCAGCCAACCGCTGGCAACTTTAAAGTGATGAGGGTGCCCTTTGCCCAATTTTCATTTAGTCCTATGGCCGACATCCGGTTTGCCCGGTTTTTGACCTCGCTCAAACCCGATTTAGTCCATTTTGCTATGACCCAACAGCCGCTGACGTACCGTGGCAAGGTGGTCACGACTACCCATGACCTGACCATGCTGCGCTTTGTGCGAGCCGGCACCACACCGCTGCCGATCTTTTGGCTAAAACGAGCAGGGTACCGATTGATCATGTCGGGGGCGCACCGTAAATCGGCGGCCATAATCGCACCCACGCAGTATGTTGCAGACGACATTATCCGGCTGCAACCGTTTACACGCCGCAAAGTGACCGTTACGCTTGAATCATCCGAACCACCCCTGAAAGATACCGCCGCTCGGCCAAAAAGTGTTGTACAAAATGACAAGTTCATATTGGCCGTTGGGTCAGCTTTTCCACATAAAAACTTGCAGGGGTTGGTTGATGCGCACGCCATACTTCAAAAAAAGTACCCCGATTTAAAGTTATTTTTTGCCGGAAAAAAAGAATATCACTATGGCCTGCTCGATTCATACATAGAACAAAAAGCGAACACTAATAATGTAAAAACCTTGGGTTTTGTCAGTGACGCCGAGCTGAAGTGGCTGTATCAAAACTGTGCCGTCTACGTCTTCCCTTCTTTTAGCGAAGGCTTTGGATTGCCGGGCCTTGAGGCTATGGTGCACGGCGCGCCCGTGGCCAGCAGCAGCGCCACCTGTTTGCCTGAAGTATACGGCGACGCAGCGCTGTATTTTGACCCCCACTCCCCCACCGATATGGCCAATAAAATTAGCACAATACTCGAAGATAAGTTAGTCCGCTTAAGGCTTATTAAAAAAGGTTATGTACAGGCTGGTAAATTCAGTTGGCGGCGCATGGCCGAACAAACCCTGGCTATTTATAATTCGGTTCTAGAAAAATAGCTTTTACTAAGGGTTACGCAGGATCAGTTGGTAGCGCTGATTCGGTCATTGTATCGGGGTCACTTATAGGTTTAGGGTCACTTTTTGTATCTGTAGTCTCTTTGGTTTTATCTTCAGTTTTTTTATCCACTTCTGCCGACTCTCCGTCAAGTGCTACCAGGCTGTCCTCTGCCGCATCGATTGGCCGCAGTACAATATGCCGGTCACGGCCAAAGCCTTCGCTTTCGGTAGTAATACCATAATTTTCGGCGGCTTTATGAATCGTGCGGCGGTCTGCCGAGTTCATCGGTACCAGCGGCATGTCTTTACCGGTGCGCTTTACTTCTTTCATCCATTCCACGGCTCGTTCTTCAAGTCGCGTGGCCCGCTGTTTTTTATAATCGGCAACGTCCACATTTACACGGCTAATTTCGTGATTGGCGTTTTTGAGGGCCATGCTCACCATATACTGCATAGACCGCAGCGTTTCGGCATCTTGCCCAATCAAAAACCCATTTAGGTGCGTACTTGGTACATGCAGTTCAATGACTTCGCCGTCTTCGCTGGTGGCATATACATCGGTATTAAGGCCAAAAAACGACAATATATCCTCGATATATTTCTTGGCAAACTGTATTGACTCTTCCATAACCGGCTACCTCCGCTTTTTACGTTTTGCTGAAGCTTTTTTGGACGGTGTTTTTTTGAAAGTTTTGGGTGTGGCGTTAGTAGTTTTAACAGTATCGATAATTTCGGCTTCAATGGGCTCGGCTTTTTTGGCTTTGGGTTTTATATTCCCCACGGCCTCCAAGGCCTCGCGGTCTTTTTTAAGCAAAT
>JAYUBM010000013.1:0-2643 GCA_043740875.1 bacterium
AGTGGTGTTTCCGCCAGTTGATACCGCCCGTTTTGCCAAAAAGTCAGATTCTGTGCGCACTGGTTATGTCATTGCTGGCCGCCAAACCGCCTATAAGCGTTTCGATTTAGCAGTTGCTGCCGCCACCAAAATCGATGCCCCGCTGACCGTCATTGGCAATGGACCCGAACATGATAAGTTAGTTGCAGTGGCAGGACCTAGCGTCACGTTTTTGACCAATGTATCTGACGCCCGCATCGTTCGGTATTTTCAAAATGCCAAAGAATTTTTGTTCCCGGGCACTGATGATTTTGGCATCACCGCCATCGAAGCCATGGCTGCCGGAACACCGGTAATTGCCTACAAAGCGGGTGGTGCACTCGATTACATTACCGAAGGCAAAACAGGCTTATTTTTTCAAGCCCAACTGCCCATAAGCCTAGCCGAGGCCATACAAAAAGCCGATAAGAAAAAGTGGAACGAAACCACGGTTGCCAAAGCGGCTCAAAAATTTGCCCCCGAAGTATTCCGCAAAAATATGCAAGCGGTTATAGACAAAAATTATAAAGGATGGTGATGTATGGATGATAAAAAAAGCCACATAAAACCCTGGAAAGTAATCAGCAGTGCCGAGGCCTTGGATGAGAAATGGTTTCCCGTTCGAAAAGACACCGTACAGTTACCCTCGGGTAAAATAGTTGCTGATTACTTCGTATGGGAATCTCCAGACATCGCGACTGCCGTACCAGTTACAAAAGAGGGTAAATTTGTTTTGGTACGTCAATACCGTCACGGTACGGGCAAGGTCATGCTACAGTTTCCGGCAGGTGGTATCAATAAAAACGAAGAACCTATCGAGGCTGCCAAACGAGAAATGCTCGAAGAAACCGGCTACACAAGTGACAGAATAAGCCCCTTGTCTGTTGTATCTGTTTACCCAACAAAACTCACCGGTTTAAGTTACTTATTTTTTGCTCAAAATGCACATTATATAGGTGGCGAACTCAATAATGAAAACGAAGCCACAGAGGTAGTTTTAGTAACTTTGGATGAGCTCGAAAAAATGGTAACCAACAACCAGTTGCAGGTTGCCGATACACTTGTGGCCTGTCTACTGGCGATAAAAGCATACAAAATTACCAAAAAGTTATGAAAAATATACTTGTTACTGGCGGGGCAGGTTTTATAGGCTCACATACGGTGGTTGCCTTACACCAAACTGGGTTTACGCCCATTATTATCGATAATTTTAGTAACAGTACCCCGGCCGTAATCGATGCATTAAAAGACCTCACTACACCTGACTTGGCATTTTATGAAGGTGACGTGTTAGATAAAAGTTTTATGTCAAAAATTATGACCTTGCAAAAACCCCAAGCTGTCATTCATTTTGCTGCCAAAAAAGCCGTGGGCGAATCAGTCACCCAACCGCTTAGTTATTACCGTGGTAATGTCGATGGCTTACTGACGGTTTTAGAATGCATGAACGAATCGGGCATTAAAAGTATTGTGTTTTCGTCTTCGTGCACGGTATACGGCGAGCCCGAACAATGTCCCGTGACCGAACTTACTCCGCAAAAACCGGCGACCAGCCCTTACGGTGCCACAAAACAAATGTGTGAAAGAATCCTAGAAGACGCCACCCGTGCCCACAGTCTGCACGCTATCGCGCTACGCTATTTGAACCCCGTTGGTGCGCACCCGAGCGCAAAAATTGGCGAGTTGCCACTGGGCACACCAAGCAATTTAGTGCCATTTTTAACCCAGGCGGTGGCCGGCCTACGCGGACCACTGACCGTGTTTGGCAACGATTATGACACCCCTGACGGCACTTGTGTCCGTGATTTTATTCATGTTATGGACCTAGCCGAGGCTCATGTTTCGGCCGTTACCTACGCAATAAACACTGCGGGATTTGATGCAATTAATATTGGATCGGGCAAGGGTAATAGTGTCAGCGAACTGATTGCAAGCTTCGAAAAAGTCACTGGTCAAAAAGTACCCTACAGCTTTGGTCCGCGCCGACCAGGCGACGTTGTAAAAATCTGGGCTAATGCCAGCAAAGCAAAAAAACAACTAGACTGGCAAACTAAGCGCACGCTCGACGATTCTATGCGCGACGCGTGGCACTGGCAACAGGCGTTACCTAAATGAGAAAACTAAACGGCCCTATTATTTAGCCTGATGACCCATTGCAACGTTTATACGGGGCGACGAATCTGCCTTAGATGTTCCACCCACGCCATAAATCATCTCTATTCCAAGTTCACGGCACACATCTGACTCTGGAACGACTGCTGCGGAGTGTCTGTCTCCGCCGTTTGCAAATAATAATTTATCATCTGGATATTTTTTAGCTACCGCGCGTAAACTTCGTATGACTGGCGGATCTTGATCGACGGCTATAAATACGTCATCAACTACCCGTAAAGCTCGCATCAATCTTGCCCGGTTTTCTTGATCAAGTATTACTTTGCCTTTTTTAATAATTTGTTGTTCATCGTTGTTTACGATAACAACCAGTTTTTCGCCCATAGCAGCCGCAGCTTCAATCATATCTAAATGGCCACCGTGTAAGGGATTAAAAAAACCACTTATAATGACTACTTTTCTATTTTTAGGCTTACGAAACACCAACTATTCCTTCAACTGCGTAAGCCGTAT
>JAYUBM010000014.1:0-8684 GCA_043740875.1 bacterium
AGAAGCCAGCAACAACTTTAGTGGTGGCTATACAGCTACCTCTGCCTTTACGAACGGCTAATTCCGCAGATTGTATAGCACTATCGTAACTAGGAATAAGCATATTCGTTTGAGTAATTACTTTGGTAAGCAGATACGCGGTCATTAGTCTGTAGCGGTCAATAGATTCACAAATCTGCTGTTCTGCAACAGCGCTCATGGCAAGCCCATCAACTTGTTCGTTGGTTGGCCGCCATGAAACTGGACCGCTTGAAGGCGCCACTGACGCAGAATAAATCATTAAGCTATAATACCATTATGTTGTTAAAATGCAAGTGTCAGTGATTTAGCTTACCAGTGCCCACATGTCACCGCCAAGTGAGCGGATACGGCCGTTAATTTCGAGCATAGTGAGTGTTTGGGCAAACAGCGTACCCCTCAAACCACTGGCTGCAAGCAGCGACCTGCCATCACTGGCGCCTATTTTAAGCGCAGTTAATATACTGGCTTCTTCGTCATTCGCTGGCAGTAACGACTGTTGCACCATAGACTTTTCAAGGTTAAGGGCGTGAAATATATCATCGGCACTTGTTACAGGGACAGCCCCTGTTTTAATCAGTTGGTTAGTGCCGGCGCTTAGCTGGCTGGTGATTGGCCCCGGCACGGCCAACACCGGTATGCCCATATCAAGCGCAAAGGCTGCGGTATGCAAACTGCCGCTGTTAATGGCGGCTTCGGGAATCAGTACGGCGTCGGATAGCGCAGCAATAATACGGTTGCGGCCTATAAAGGTGTGCTTGAGGGCAGGCATACCAGCTGGGTATTCGCTGAGTAAGGTACCACCTGTTTGCACAATTGATTCGGCAAGTGCGGCGTGGCTGTTTGGATAAATAACATCAAGGCCACCTGCCAGTACAGCAATAGTAATGCCACCTGACGCTAAGACTGCGCGGTGTGCGGCCGAATCTACCCCCAATGCTAACCCGCTAATTACCACCACCCCTGCCCTTACCAAGTCGTTGGTCAACATTTCTGTCACGGCCCGGCCGTAAGGGCTCATCTTGCGTGAACCCACAATTGCAACCACGGGGTTTGACAATAGTTCATTGGGATTAATGCCAGCAAAGTACAGCGCTTTCGGCGCATCGTGCAGCCTTGTCAGTTTTTCAGCAGTTATTCCATCTAGCCTATGTTTTATTATCATTATATTGCCAGCCCTACAAAATAGTTACTTAGTATTGACATAATGAAACATTTCTGCTAGAATTGCAACTTATTAAGCCTGTTCGTCAGCGCTTTTGTACATTCAACCCAAAAAACAACGTTGTGCATAGTAATATGCATGATAATTGTTAGATTGTTTTAGAGCGTGCCTATAGTAAACCGTTGTACCCTCCACGTACTTTGTTATAAGCAACTCTGCGCAAGCAGAACCGCTCTAAAGCAGACTAACCCCTTTAACCCCGCACGCACCTCTCGTTTTTATTGAGTTTTGGTGTCGATCGCGGACAACCTACGAGTGGGCCCATTCGAGTATCTTCTAATGAGAATACTTGAAAGGGAGGCTTCAAGGTGGGTTGAAGGGTGTAATAGAGCCTCAGAGCGGTGCCCACCCCCTCTCTGAGGCTCTTTTTATTCTCACTTTGTTTATGAGAAAACCCCAGATACGGGTTTTCTCACCCCAGCCGAGTCGCGGAATAAATCCGCAGACTCGGACTGCTCTTTCCTAACTTCTAGCTGGTTTTTTGTTTGGGGCAAAGCCCCAAACAAAAAAATATTCCTGAACTTGGGTGGGCTTTAAGTCACCCATACTTTGCTACAAAAGACTTGCGGCCGTCAGCTGTCAGCCAAACGCTTACAGGGAATTTAATTTTAATTCCTTGTTAAGAGTGTCTTTTGGGGTGAGGTGTGCAATGGTTAGCATCAATGACTCGCGAAAACTTACCTATTGTGATATAATATATTTATGTTGACGTCGCTACTACCTAACGATTCTGACCCTAAAATGGGTACAGGCGAGCGCTTACCTGACCATCTGTCTGCCCCTGTTACTTTATTGTTTCACTACCCTGGTGAAGATCCTGATATGCTTCGGGCAACGCTGAAAACAATCGGACATAACAAGACGGCGGTCGGTCACGCACTACGTGCCGAGCGGGATTTGGCCGAAGTAGTCATGGGACATGACCGTTTTGGAATTATGGGGCGTGTGGCGGTGTTTAACCGCTTTTGGCGTACGGGTGACCCACAAGAAGATAAGGACCCGCATTATATAAATACTTTTTATAAATATTATTATGCGGCGACAGATAATCAGCATACAGTATGCGGCATTACCATTGATGCCGTCCCTGCCTTTAATGATTTGCTTGATGAACTATACAATCCATCGTCCGATACGATAATTAAGGGGCCAGCCACCAGCAAAGCACTGGTAGACCTGATATTGTTAAAGACTGCCGTGCTGAAAACACCTCCCCAATTTAAAAAATGACCGTGCGAGTTTCGGCGTATAGTTGCCCGCTGGCTGCAAAGTCGTTCGCGATTGAGACTACCTCTTTGGCAAGGTCTTCGACACCTTCCTGTTGGTTGTCGGCAAATTTAGCTAACACAAAATCGGCGCTATCCATTTGCGCCGGTTTTTTGGATCCTATACCGATACGGACTCGCCCAAAGTTTTCACCAATATGTTCGATAACCGACTTAATGCCGTTATGCCCCGCCCCGCTGCCACCATTACCGACTCGTATCTTACCAAAATCTATATCTAGTTCGTCGTGAATGACCACAATGTCGCCTATAGCTACCTTATAAAAATGGGCAACTGCCTGAACGGCTTCACCACTAAGATTCATAAAAGTCGTTGGTTTCATTATTACTACTCGCACACCGCCTACTGTACCGGTGGCCACAAAGCTTTTTAGGTCTTTTTTTAGGGCCCAGGGCAGGTTTAAATAGCTCGCAAGTGCATCTACTGCTTTGAAGCCAATATTGTGGCGTGTGCCGTCGTATTGCTTGCCTATATTGCCAAGCCCTGCAATAAGTACTGTTTTGTTGGCACTGGTGGTATATAGCGGCACACTGCTGCCAACCTCGCTTCGTTTTACAAATAATCCCATATCTTACGAGTATAAGCTAATTGGGGTCATAACCAAAAATTTAGATTATTTAGATGGCTATATGGCTTTGAAAAGTGTCCCCTGGTGGCGGTATGGGCCACCTTAGCCAGTTCTAACCACTTACCCTAAAGGTATACTTATCCGGTACCTGCATTTGCCCATAACATCTTATTATGTTACAGTAAGTTTAATGAGTTTTGTAAATCTTTCACGCCATAACACTACATTTTTAGCCGGTCATGATTTTGCAGCCGGCCCTGAACGGGCACTATTGGGTGCACTGCGTGATGTCGCCCAGTATGGCATGGGTCAGGTAGATAACGCCTTTCACGAACAGCAACTGTGGGCTCGCTATGCCGTACCCATAAACTATGAAGACCGTGAAAAAGATGTTATGGTAAAGCTAGACCGTGATGTACTGGATTTAACAGATGCAGTAGGTAGTTTTACTGCACATCCAAGTGTGGTGACCACGAGTGGATTTGTAAGGATCCGTAATGGAGAAGAGGGTTGGCATACAGATGGTACGTTTGACCGCGATTCAGGCAGCACCCTTCACGGCAGTGGCCTGCGCTTACTTATGAAACTCGGCGGTGTTGAGAGCCATGTAGTTGCAGCAGCGCAAAATGACCACATGGTGAAACTGTTTCCAAATAGTGAAGATGTATATCCAAAAGAATGTGCGCATTTTGTCTCTGCGCGTTATCTTTCTGGATCATTAATTTTGATGCCACAATCGTTAGAGAAGCCACTTAAAACTACAACAACTGATGCTGGACTTACAGCTGTCGAAAGCCCCTACCATACCGGTATGCAAGACCCTGGTGACGGCTTTCGTACCCTTTTACTGGTCGATATTGCAACCAACGGCACACATCTTGCCTTAGATATACCCGCACATACAGTTCGGGCGCCTAGCACAGCACTTTATCACTAAAATATATTAGGCCTGGCGAGTCTTTTTGCCGCTTTTGCGCAATTTGTAGTTTTTCTTTTTGACTGGGTTGGGTGTTTCTACTTTTTCTTTCACTTTATCAATGTCGCGGTCAATCAGCCACAGCTGTAGCGGTGTACCGCTAAAATCATAGCTTTCTCGTAATTCACGTTCTAGGTAACGGCGGTAACTCCAGTGGACAAATTTAGTTTGTGAGCCATAAATACGGAAAGCTGGAATCGGGTTTTCTTCTTGTATCATGTAACGAAGTTTTGGTTGTTTGTTCTTGAGCCCAGCTGGTGGATGACGGTCGGTCATTTTGCGCAGCCATTTGTTCAGTTCGGCAGTTTTAATTGTTTGGGCCCGCCGTTCCATGATTTCTATCACTAGATCAAAGATTTTTGTTACATTTTGGCCGGTTTCACTACTGGTAAAAATGAGACTGGCCCAAGGTACGAACTTGAAATCTTCGGTAATACGCGGTGCCATGCTGTCGCGGGTATAGGCGTCTTTGTCGACACTATCCCATTTACTTACTACCAAAATAAGACCCTTACCGGCTTCTTTCACCAGCCCAGCTATTTTTTGGTCGAGGGCTACACTCAGATCATTCGCATCTATAAGCAATAAGCAAACATCAGATTGTTCGATGGCAGATAACGCGCGGATCACACTAAAATGTTCGACGCCTCGTTCGATGCGGCCGCTACGCCTAATACCGGCCGTATCAAGCAACTGAATTTCACGGTTATGGTACTTTACAACATTGCGGTTAATATCGCGCGTGGTCCCTGCCCTGTCAGCTACAATCGCTTGTTGTTTGACACTTAAAGCATTAAACAAACTAGACTTGCCCACATTAGGGCGTCCCAGTAACGCAACATGCAAGCGGTCTGTTGCAAAGCGAATCGAAGCTTCGGGCAAAATTTCTTCGAGGTAGCTGTACAGCTCTTCTAGGCCAGTATGATGAATAGCGCTAGTCAGAATCGTCTGCTTAATTCCCAGCCGTTCATAGGGCGCAGTAACGCCCTTCATGGCTTTATCACTTTTATTTACGAGTAAGATGACTGGTTTGCGGCTTTTTAGAGCAAGTTTTGCAACCCGGCGATCTTCTTCTACGATCTGAGTATTGGCCTCAACCACCACCATAATTACATCAGCGCTGTCGGCAGCCTGGGTTATTTGCTCTTGGATAGTAAATTCAAACTCATCCTCGGCATCTTTTACACCTGCGGTATCAACCAGCCAAAAATCATGACCTTCACCAGTGGTGGCGCGGGCCATGATGCTGTCACGGGTGGTGCCGGCTTCGTCGGCAACAATAGCTTCTCGGCGGCCAATAATAGCATTAAACAAACTAGACTTGCCCACGTTGGCACGGCCGACAATGGCAACAATTGGTACTTTTTTACTCATGTTGTATGTATTATAACAGATAAAGTAATAATATTGTGTAACAAATAATAAAAATAGCAAACTAAACGGGCTGCAGGGCAAGATTGCCCAATAACAGCTGACGCATCAGGGCAACGTCTCTGATAACTCTCACACTTTCGGTGTAGGATAGTGCCAGCGATGGTTCTTCGGTACGCCCAGGCAATAAAGGCTGGCTGCCATCACCGACTCCCGCTAACAAAGAGACGCTCGATGGCTTTTCGTCTACCGTGGAATATCTCCATGCAAGGCTGCCAATGGGGCGGCCAAATTGGGCGACTTGTTCTTTGAGCCTATCGCGGTGTGCACTTTCAGGTTGTGAGGTACTGCGACCGAGGTAGCGCGTAAATCCGCCCTTAGATGTCGGCGCTGGTTCGACCAAAATAAAATCACCCCACTCCTCTGCCCATAGCAGCAACTGCGCATGCACGTTCCCTCTGTTCCAGCTCCAGTAATTACTCTGGTATGTAAATAGTCCCATTACCGTAAAACCCTCTTGGCGTTCGGCTAACCGAGCAGCCATTTTCCAGCGGCTAAAGCAACTGCCCTTCTTAAGCTCGATTGCTTTTTCGGCGCCAGGTATTGTCCGGTCATACCGGGGGATAAATTTAGCGACTGTTTTCTGGATAGCCGTAGCAGCCCCAAGCGGACCGTCTGCACGGGCAATTTCACCATTATAGAAAGAGAGTATCTCTGGACTTAACATACACCTGCCTTAAATTTACAATATTATATCAGCTTTTTATCTTTTAGCGAGAGTTTATGAAACTTTATTCTTTAAACGAACTGCCTGTCTATAAAACGGAGTGCCGAAAGACCAATGCGCATTGTTTGAGGCCTTTTGCGCAGGTCAGTAGCAGATTCGGGTGTAAACAACCGGTACTTGGCGTCATAGCCGAGCTTTGCATGGTAGCGTATTTTTCTGTCGTCGTCTGCACCATGCAGCAGTAGCGCCTGGGCTATAAAATGATCGGCATTATTGCTGTCCGGCTTACCCGTTAAGTCAATTTTGACTACTTCCATACGAGCCTGAAAGTTTTTCTCTTCAGGTACATCACGGTAGTTGTTTATCAGTACGGCTGCGCCCGAAACGGGGCTGGCTAATAGATTAACTGAATGGCCGTAGGGCCGTGTGATAATCGCCGAGAAAACGTGAGGGGTCCGTATAGCAATGGCATGGATAAAGGCGGTCCGATGCGCGCAATGTGCGGCGGCCTCTTGGATAGCTTGCAAGGGTGAAACAGTCAGTTCGCTGTATAACGGCACCGTTTTTTGAATATCAGACGTTATCCGGACGGCAAGGCCCGCTAAGTCATCACCGTTAAAACCAGCATTTAGCTCGGTAATAGCAGCAATGTCGGCTTGTTCACACAAGTCGTATACGTTTTCGGGGGTATATTGTGGTAGCGGTATCATCTTGTTTGTAAGGTTGCTTTAAATAATTCAGGCATGCGTGCGGCAGTTTGTACTTGGCGGTCCCAGATCATGCCAAACATTCGGGAACCAACGGCCGAACAACGTGCGTCCGAAGCCCCGACGGTTGCGGCAAGCATAGTTTCTTGCCAAAACACAGGTGCTGGTCTGCCCGCTTTGTCGATACCAATACAGTATTTTTTTGTTTCATCTACACCAATTTCGTATGCGGTATATGCCTTATCGACAACAGTACTATTTCTGAGTTCGTACAGTCTTTCAAGTTTTCTATTGGGGTTGTTGGCAACTAAAGCAAATGGTACGGCGATAGAACCCAAACCTGCCTCAGCTGCTGCTGTGAGTGTTTCTAAAGTTGGTTCAGGCGATTTTACCATGGCATTTGCTGCTGCTTCGATCATATTTCCCATAACCATATACCCAGTAGCATCTGCTCCGCCTACATGTTTGGTTAAACCGTTTTTGTCGGTATATGGCTGGTCAATGTCTGTGTCTGCCCATAATTTTTCTCCAATAAAACGTACACTTTGGCGTAAAAACAAAGCACTGACTGCATATGGCGATACTCGGCCATAATCTCTTCCAAGTTCGGATAAAGTCTGTTGTTCGTTCCAGTCTTTGTAAGGACGTCTGTCGATGGCAGGTTTACTAAGTGGATTGCAGTAAGATACCAACTGTATGTATTCTATGGTCGAAAATGTTATATCTGTGTAGTTTTGTAACGGTTCTCCCGTTGAACGTTTAATTAATCCGTAAGGGCCGTAAGACGTATTTAAAACATCTAAAGCATTACATACTTCGCCAAAGCGTACATCAACACCAGGAAGGCTATTCATTTATCACTATTTTACAATAAATTACAATATTTACAAGGCGCGGGTCAGTTTGTGTTCACCAGATTTGAGAGTGCCTAACTTATAATCACCAAAACTAAGCCGCTGCAGTTCGGTCACAGCATATCCAAGGACTGCAAAGCTGCGGCGGATCTGGCGGTTGCGGCCTTCGTGCATACGTACTTCCCAGCTCGTATGCGCCGTCCCAATGGGTTTAAGGGTCAATTTACTGACCCCATCTGAAAGCGTTACGCCGTTTATGATGGTCTTTTGGTCGTTGGCAGCCATTGCCTTATCTAGTTTTACGTTGTACATCTTTTCTTTTTGGTAACTGGGGTGTGTGAGCCGCTGGTTCAATTCGCCGTCGCTGGTTAGAATAAGTAAGCCCGACGATTCTTTGTCAAGCCGGCCGACGGTATCCAGGTGATGGTATTTAAGCGGCAAAAGCGAATAAACAGTAGGCGCACCCTGCCCTTTGCGACTACACACATACCCAATCGGTTTATTAAGCATGACAGTAATAGCTTCGGTGACACGGGTTCGAACAAGCTTTTGATCGATATGCACGTTATCGCCGTCTTCGACTTGCATGCCAGTTGTCGCAGTCTTGCCATTAACGGTGACACTTCCGCGGCCAATGATTTGATCGGCTCGGCGCCGCGAATGCGTCGTATTGTTAGCAATGTATTTATTTAGTCTCATAACTTATAAGTATAGCCTAAATAACTATCAGTCTGGCTGTTTATAGTGCTAATGAATTGGGATCGATGCCACTAGTGTCAGCCGGGAGTGTTTGAGGTACAATTACGGTAGAAGGTGTTTTAGCAAGTTGTTCTGCTTTTTCGGCCTGTTCTTTATCAATTTCTTTTTGCACAAGATCATCTAAATTCGGGCCGCCAGATTTATTAATATCGTTTAGCGGTATTATGATCTTTTGCCCCGAAGGCTTAGATG
>JAYUBM010000015.1:0-2608 GCA_043740875.1 bacterium
TTAAAGGTGCGGATATAGTAGTTTCTTGCTAAACTGACTCTACTGGCGCCGTGGCCGAGTGGTTAGGCAGAGCTCTGCAAAAGCTCGTACAGCGGTTCGAACCCGCTCGGTGCCTCCAATAGATTTAAACATTAAGTTGTATCTGTGAGCTTCATAAGAGGCCCACTTTTTTTATATTATATTTAAGTCGGTTAAACAGTGGTAAACTGACACTAAGGTTCGTAATAAAAAACGGTCTTGGTCTGATGACCAATTAAAGGTGGCATGCAAAGATTCTTTTAGCATGCGGATGGTAATAAAGCAGCTTGGCCTTGTTCCGGCAGGCGGCAATTATGAACATGTGGGACGTATAATTAAAGAAATGTCGATAGATATTAGTCACTTTACCGGTTCAAGATGGAATGTTGGTGTGAGAAGAAAGCAGACTAGTTATGGAACGCCAATAAATGACTTACTGATTGCGAAATCTGACTTTCAAAGCTATAAACTGAAGAAGCGGTTATTTTCTTCAGGGTTAAAAGTGGCAGCTTGTGAGTTGTGTGGTTGGGCGAAAATGGCCGAAGATGGTAGAATTCCTGTGGAGCTAGATCATATTAATGGAGATCACAGAGACAATCGATTTGAAAATCTACGAATACTGTGCCCAAATTGTCATAGCCTTCAAGCCACTCACAGAGGCAAGAACAAAAAGTTAAAAAATGCGCAGGTGGTGGAATGGTATACACGCGACACTTAAAATGTCGTGCCCACAAGGCTTGCGGGTTCGAGTCCCGCCCCGCGCACCAACTAAAACAGACCACCTGTGTGGTCTTTTTTAGTTGGTAACTAAATATAATTGTTAAAAAGCAGATTTAAAAACTCGCCGGCTAACCTTGCATCTGTCAATGTGCGGCTGTTTTGTGCTATTCTTATCAGTAATGCCCTACTTTTCCATCCAAGTTTTTGTAACTACAATGCCCCGCTAGGGCTTTTTAACTTTTCTTAAAATTAGAACTTAATAACTACAGAAAGACGACACTCTTATGGCAAAAGAAAACTACTACATCACTACGTCAATCCCCTATGTAAATGGCGACCCCCATATTGGCTTCGGCATGGAAATTCTGCAAGCCGATATCCTGGCACGTTATGCGCGGCTTCAGGGAAAAAATGTCTTATTTAGCACCGGTACCGACGAACATGGCACAAAAATTATGGAAAAAGCCGCTGAAGAGGGCGTGACGGCCAAAGTTTTTGTAGATAAAATGAGCCAAAGTTTCCGTGATCTTATTGCCACACTCAATATTAGCAATGACCGTTTTATACGAACCACCGATGCTGCACACGAAGAACGCGCCCAAATTATTTGGAAATCACTCGCCAAAGATATTTATAAGGGCAGCTATGTTGGCCTGTATGACGTGACGCAAGAAGAATATGTAACCGAAAGCCAAGCTGATCCTGCCCGGCTTGATCCAGCTCATCCCAAGGCGTATCGAAAATTAGAAGAAGAAAATTACTTTTTTAGGCTAAGCACCTACACGGTACGAATCAAAGAAGCAATTGAGTCTAATACACTGCGAATTATACCAAGTACGCGCCGTAACGAAATTTTGTCGTTGTTAAAAGACGGACTCGACGACATTAGCATTAGCCGGCCAAGCAGCAAAATTAGCTGGGGTATCCCCGTGCCAAGCGATAAGACACAGGTGATGTATGTATGGTTCGAGGCGCTGCTTAATTATATAACCGTCCTTGGCTACCCCGAACATGCCGATTTTAAGACTTTTTGGCCAGCCGATGTGCAAATTATTGGCAAAGATATTCTGCGTTTTCATGCAGCTACTTGGCCAGGCATCTTAATGTCACTGGGCCTACCCCTGCAAAAAATCTTGTATGTGCACGGTCATATTGGCATGGACGGCCAAAAAATGAGTAAAAGTATTGGCAATGTGGTGGCCCCCCAAGAGATTGTTACTTCCTACGGCGTTGATGCTTTCCGTTATTATTTTGCCCGGCATATATCTTCGGTCGAAGATGGCGACTTTACTTGGGTGAAGTTTGAAACAGCCTACAATAATGAATTAGCCAATGAACTTGGTAACGGAGTACAACGTGTTGTCAGCATGATAAATAAATATCAGCACGGCGTAATAGGTGACATTCCCGTTGCTGGCCACGACATGGCTGCCTATCATACGGCGCTAGCCGATTGTCGTTTTGATGTGGCACTTAGCGAAGTATGGGAACAAGTGCGTGGCCTGAACCAGTATATCGACGAAGAAAAACCTTGGACCATTGCTAAAATGGGCGACGAAGATCATTTGCGTGAAGTGCTAGCTTATACAGCCGGCTGTATCATAGAAATTGCCGATTTACTACAACCTTTTATGCCCGAAACGTCTGCGAAGATTATAACTTTGCTGGATGACGGCATTGTAAAACAAGAAGCCGGTGGCATGGGTTTGTTTCCTAAGATATACAAGTACACCGAACAACCCAAACAACATATTTAAAATGTTTTAAGTACTAGTTGTTTTTGTACGGTCCCAAAAATGCTTTTTGGAACGTTGCTCTTCCTTTTTTGCTGTTTTTTTCTGAACTTTTTCGTTGATTTTTAAGGCTTTAG
>JAYUBM010000016.1:0-2585 GCA_043740875.1 bacterium
ATCGTTTTTTCTTTTTAGCCATAAGACTTTTAGTATACCACTCTGTTTATGTTTAAGTGACAAGCTCAGTATACCACAAATATGTAATTTTTACAACTAGCCTTACTTATACAGCTGTGAATGCGTACCATTTTTTTCAAATACTACCGTATTATTTTCATACTCCCGGTAAAGCGCCCTTAAGTCACCGCCAATATTAATACTATGAAACCCAGCCAGTTCCCCGCTTAAAACGTGATGGTTTAGTTTTCGGTTCATGGGCTCTTCTGACCATAGCGTAAGACGCGCCGCAGTGCGGGATTGCAAAGCTGGCTTAAGTTTTTTATACTGCTTATTAAATTTTTTTGAAAATAGAATCGTTTTAGTCATTCAAGTCAAGCCACGCTAAGGCATCATCAACATTGGTGAAAGCTGGAGAAACATCTTTGCGTTTTTTAAAGTCACGCTCTATTTTTACGAGCTCGGCAACAACTTCGGGTTTTAGCTGCGGGATATCAGTGACGGTAAGCGTCCTTGTCCTGATAAAGTCTTTCAGGTTAGCCGCAACCACAATGCTCATAGGAACTCCTAAAGATTTTGCGACTTCTTGAGCCTGCCTTTTGAGCTCTTTATCTATCTTTATATTTAGTACTGTTTGATTACTCATAATAACCAAAGTATACACTTTGGTTATATTTTCGTCAAATTGTACCGTTAACTGTTATACGTATATCGTATAGAAATGTCTTTTTCGGCTTTGGGCTTTGCCCGAAACAAAAAAGTTCTGCTTACGGGATAAGAGCAGCCAGAGTTTTTAGAATAAAAACCCTGGGCGATGAGAAAAGGTAACTCCTTTTCTCATGAGGATTGACATTAGTCAACGCGGGCGTCTTGACCCAGCAGTTGCTGTCGCATCACCGCAAAGCGGGCTTGCTGGTCGGCAGCGAGTTGTTCGGGTGTTTTGCCACTCGAATACGTTGGTTCGCCGCGGTCTTCGTCGTGCGGCTGGTCTTCCCGGCTGTCAGGGCGCTGTTGGTTTTGGCCTTGGCTGGCACGTGCTGGGTAGTTGTCGTTGTTGCGTTTTTCGTCTTTACCACCAATGACGTTAATGACGGGGATCACAATAGGACTACGCTGTGTTTGTTCGTACAAAAAGTGCGTGATGTGGTCTTTCAGTTCTGCCTTAAAACGGTCGAGGTCAATGCGCTTAAAGCGCTGGCCAACTGCCCGGCGCAATTCGGTCCTAAACAGTGTCATCAGTTCTTCGTTATCGCGCATATAAATAAACCCGCGGCTGATAATATCAGGGCTGGTCAATAACTGGCCAGTACGCTTGTCGACGGTAAGTATCACCGCAACCAAGCCTTCTTCGGCCAAAACTAAGCGGTCTTTGATAACTATACCGCTGACTTCGGCGCCCGTTTGGTCGACCAAAATGGTACCGTGTGGTACTTCACCAACCATTTCCATACGGTCGGCGGTAAACTGTAAAACCTGGCCGTTTTCGGCGTTGATGGTGCTGCTGCGCGGAATTCCTTCTTCGACAGCGATTTCGATATGCCGCTGCTTGCTTCTGAAACTGCCATAAATAGGCACAAAGAACTTTGGCTTGGTCATATTGATCATATCGCGGTATTCGTCGATGCTGGCGTGCCCAGATACGTGCAGTGGGCCTACGTGGTCGATAACATGCGTTTCGTGACGGAATACGTGCACGCCTTTTCGCATTAGATCGTCGACCATTTCACCAATCAGAGCATCATTACCAGATTCTGGAATCGGTGTGCTCGAAAGTACGACGGTATCTTGTGGCTTGAGTTTCACGTGGCGGTGTTCGCCGGTGCTCATACGCACCATGGCACTGTTTGGTTCGCCCTGGCTACCAGTACAAACCACCACAACATCTTGGTCTTTCATGGTGGCAACATTGGCAATCGGCACAAATGTACCTTTAGGCACGCTAACAAAGCCATTGCGCACGGCCATTTCGAGGGTACTGATCATGCTACGGCCATCCATAGCAACTTTTTTGTTGTTGTGTACGGCGGCGTTAATAATCATTTGGACACGGTTCATGTTGGTACTAAAAAGTCCGACAAAAACACGGCCGGGGGCACTGGTCATGATGTCGACAAAACTTTGTTCGATAGTACTTTCACTCGGCGTGCGGCCGGGGCGTTCGGTGGTGGTGCTTTCACTCAGCAGCGCCAAAACACCTTCGTTGCCAAGCTCGATAAGGCGCTCGGTGTCGGTTCGTTCGTGATCGAGCGGGTTAGGATCCAAACGGAAGTCACCGGTGTTAATGATACGGCCAACTGGCGTATCAACAATCACAATGGTGCTGCCAGGGATCGAGTGCGTGACACGCACAAGTTCGATAAAGAACACGCCAATTTTGAGCCGTTCATGGGTTGTTTCGTTCATGATAACGGTGCGCAGTTCAAAGCCTTCAGGCATTGGCAAGCCAAAGTTCTGAAAGATTTCTTCGACACGGCCAATCGTGAAACGGCTGCCATAAATTGGTGCCGGAAATTTTGGCACAATGTGCGGCAAGGCACCAATGTGGTCAAGATGACCGTGCGTAATCACATAACCGCGGATTTTAC
>JAYUBM010000017.1:0-8411 GCA_043740875.1 bacterium
TGATACGTCGGCCATACGATTTGGGTACATATTACATAATCCCTGAAGCGCAAAGAAGAGCTATGGTGAACTTCAACCTCGATATATTTAAAATGCTCAAAACGGTACCATTATTTACAACCAAGGAATATAGTTCGCTGGAGACGGCTACAACTAACTTTAAGCACAATGCGATAGATGCTAGTGATGTAATTTACAAGAAAGAGCTAGAGCGCTTTGTCATAGAATTTTCATGGAAATCGTCGCAAATAGAAGGAAACACTTATACCCTACTTGAAACCGAAAGACTTATACGAGAAGGCCTAAAGAAAAACAATCGCTCGGAGTTCGAAACTTCCATGATCTTAAATCACAAGAATGCATACGAGTTTTTACTTGACCAGACAAGTGATAATTCATTTGAGTTGAGTCGACGAATGTTAGAAGCGATCCACTCACTCGTCGTGCGCAACCTTGGTGTCGGTACAGGACTTAGAAAAGCAGCTGTTGGTATTTCCGGATCGTTGTATCGACCCCTATCAATGGTTTATCAGATTGAAGAGCAGCTAGATGCTCTGATCAGTTGTATAAATTCTAAGTCTAATGTGTATGAAAAAGCACTCATAGCGGTTTTAGGAGAAAGTTATTTGCAGCCCTTTGAGGACGGCAACAAACGAACAGCTAGAGTACTGGCTAATGGACTTTTGTTGCAAGCTGGTTTTGCACCGTTATCGTATAGAAGCGTGAATGAGCAGGACTATAAAGAAGCAAGTTTGATCTTTTACGAGAAAAACAGTGTTGAACCATTCAAAAAATTGTTTATAGAACAGTATATTTTTGCGGCCAATAACTACAATATTGCAAAAAACTAACTTATAACTTATCCCGCATCTATAAAAGTTCGATATTCGTCCACAACGCCCTGCCAAAGTCGACTAGCTCCTACTGTTCCGCTTTTGCTTTTAAATGATAATTTTATAGTAATATTCGCGGGTGAAGCAAAGCTTGATGCATTCATTGAACGAACTGGCTGATCTAGACTTACTTACGCACAGCGATGCTTGAGCAGTGCCTACGATCCGTGAACCTGGCCATGCTACTGCCTGGCTCGTAGCCTAAGCTATAGATATTGAGAGTATGGCTTATATTGCTCATTTTTCCGACTCACTAGATTCAAGGCTTGAGAACGCCTTTGACTCTATACGATGGCTAGAAGATCTACCAGATCGCGAACAACTGCACATTATATGGTCAACAGCCTCTGTGGTCAGTCGGTCTGTACTTGAACCTGAACTTACGGGGCTGAGAGCATACATTGGTGAGCTACAGCCTCTGCGTGAAGTAAACTGTCCCTAAAAAGTTAAGTTATGGGGTTGCACCAAACCGCCCATCCAACCCACTCATTCTTGAAATGCATGAGTTCAAGTACCATCTTATCAAAGTAACCGCTGCAGCTATCAAAAGGCAATAAAAGCACAATCGGCTACTTAGGAATCGTCGCGCCGCCGGTGTCCCAGACGTTGCCGCTCCAAACCGTTACCGAGCCGTCGCGGCGAATTAGTGCCGGACCATAGGCTGCTGCTCCGTTAGGGGCACTACCGTACCAACGGTTGTTAGTAATCTTGACGTTGCTGGCCGTATAACCCTGTTCGTCGACGTAGATGGTGTAGCTGCCACCGCCAACCAAGTTGCCGTTCATTTCGACATTGTCTATATTCCCTGCCCAGGCAGTTAAGTTTATGGCGCCGGTTTCACTCAGCCAATTGCCGGACGGATCGGTCATCATGATGTTATTGCCCCAGACACGTGTCTGAGCCCCGCCTCCGTAAATCTCGATACCGTCAATATGGGCTCCAGCTTGCCCACCTTTTAACTTCTCAATAAAGTTGGCCTGGATCATCATACCGCCGTCAACGGTCATACCATTCTCCCAGCCGTGGATGTAATTGCCACAGACTGTTGTGTTGGCGGCCTGGATGCCAATATAGCCGCCATTTGCCGTGTAAATTTCGGAGTTTAGAATTTTAGTGCCGGTGACGTTATCCCCAACGATAATACCTTTTGTGTCCGCTCCGCCAGCAGAATGAACCTTACTATTTTGAATGGTGACATTATTGGCGTTAATTTGAATATCACCGGTCACGTCTTTAGCATTAACTACTGTTCCTGCGGTTGAGATTATTAAGCTGCCGCTAGCCGTTAAGCTGGTGCCCGATGGAACGCCTGCAGTTGCAGTAGTCGGGATGGTGCTTGGCAGACTTGGGAATGTACTACAAGCGGAACCACTTAGAGTTGGAGTCGGTGTAGGTGTTGGAGTCGGTGTAGGTGTAGGTGTTGGAGTAGGCGTTGGGTTGGCTACAGGGTTGCTGACCGTCACTATTATTGATGCTTGACCAACATTCCCGTAGCTATCGTATGACTTCACTAACAGGGTGGTGTCGCCATTAACGCTCTTGGTCGTGTCCCAGGCAGCTGTATATGGTGAGGTCGTGTCGGCAGAAAGTAACGTTGAACCGACATAAAACTCAACTTTACTAATACCACTGTCGTCGGTAGCTGTCGCTGCGATAGTGGCTGTACCTGAGACTGATTGAGCATTGAGCGGGCTTGTAATAATAGCAGTTGGATTTATCGTGTCTTTGATCGGATAACTTAGCTTTAGTGTGTAAGTTTTACGTTGGGTAAATTTGCCAGGGTAACTAACAATTACTGTATATGTACCCGGTGCTACGGTCAGGGTCAATGTCACTGTGAGCTGCCCATTATTCGACGCAGTGCCGATAATCGCACCGGTCCCGTTTTTAATGGTTACTACCAGGTCTTTTGATTTGTCAGTCAAGGTCGCTGCTAATTGGCCGCTGCCAGTCGTAAGACTATATGATGCTTGAGAAATTGGAGGCACGAGAGCAGATGAGTATGTAACAGAAGTTGTCGCAGCAAAAGCTTTGAACGCTATATAGCCGCCGATCAGCCCAAAAGCTATAGCAAAAATTAAAAGATTTTTTTTTGAAAAATTAAAATTGTTTTTGAAAATTTTAATTTTTTGGGGGGTATAACGAGTGTTGGCTTGCTTAACCATGAACATTTCTCCATTAAGTTACATTTATTTAACAACAAGCATTTTTTAAAGTCAACGATAATAATGTATATAATACAACTATAATGCAAATAAGATTAGTTGTATTATATACAGCAACACCGCGACAATCATATAGTCCACGCGTATCCAGGATGGCATTAGGGTCTCCGACGGCCATTCACTTATCCCAAGTTGCGCGTGTTTGATCTATGGAGCATATCAGATGCCTGTATTCCCGAATACAGTTTCTTGTCTGGTATAATCGGTCTGGTGAAGAGCCTACAAAAACCATCACCTTTATTTAGAGTTGTGCTCAAACCAAATCCTAGTGCGAAGAAAGTTATCTTTTTTCTAACAAGTTATCGAGCGCCGTGGTTTATCTATACTTTTGCGCTTAAAACACTTAAAAAGAACGGCTACGAGGTTGTGGCGTACGATTTTAACGACAGAGTTTTAGATAACGATGACCCAACCTTACTGCCTACTTTCGTCAAGGATCTCAATCAAGACATACAATCCCGTGTTCTTGTATATCAAAAAAGCGGCATTAGTATATTTGATGGCGTTGGCAGTAGTCTCGGATCATTTTTACTCTATAACTATTGCACCCGATATCCCCTTCGTAAAGTGTCACTAAACATCGTAAGTTATATGGCTCGAGTTATATTTACCGCATCGGACAAGAATATCTACAAAATCCGGCAAAGATATATAGATAAAGGGTACGATCTTGCAAAACTAGAGAAGGCTTGGAAAGAAATTGATTCACCTGAATCTGGTAAAAATGTTAAAGCCGAGCAACTTCTACTATTCACGGCTTTAAATGACAAGTATGTTAGCGTGGAGAGTGCAAACGAAGTTATAAAGAACATAAAAATGTCGAATACCAAGCTTGCTATATATGTAAATGAGAGGCTTGGTCATAGAACCTCTGTTCTGCGCAATGTGCACTCTAAACGCTTAATGAAATTCTTGTTAGTTAACTAGTCCAAGAAGCATCTCCAGTTCAGAAGTAGTGTCACCCTTACCATATTGAACACGCTGTCTAGTTAGCAGCGGTACAGTATATGGTAAGGAAAAGAGGGGTTCTGTACGCATATCTACCAATATGTATAGCTCTACCTTCGGCTGATCTATTTTTATTTACAGGTGCCAGGCAGCGCTTTACTGTACAGCTTTTAGCTATAAAAAGGTTAGGGGCTCAGAGCCATTTATGCGCTAAAGTAATGTCAATTTTAACTTTCTGCATGTTGCGATTTACATGAAAAATATGCACGCCAACTGGCGCCCCTGTTCACAAACTTATAGCGTTTGATATACAATACAGAATATGGCAAAAATAATTGCGGCAAAACCTCTCCTTATTATGCTGTACGGCTTTCCCGGGTCAGGTAAAACATACTTTGCTCGGCAACTGGCAGAACATATGCAAATAGCCCACATCCAAGGTGATCGTATAAGAGGTGAACTCTTCGATCAGCCCCGTTACGATAAGCAAGAAAACACAATTGTGACACAACTTATGAATTATATGGCTGAGGAATTCTTAAGTGCCGGAGTCAGCGTCATTTATGATGAAAGTGTCGTGCGCACCGCTCAAAGAATGTCAGTACGTGAGATGGCCCGAAAGAAAAAAACTACTCCTTTACTGATATGGTTTCAAATTGATGCTGATTCTTCGTATTCCCGGCTACAACAGCGCGATAAACGTCGTAGTGAAGATAAATTTGCGCATGATTATAGTGAACAAGAATACGCCAAATTATTAGGCTATATGCAGAATCCTTCTAATGAAGACTTCATAGTATTAAGTGGTAAACATACATTTCCAAGCCAAAAGAGTGCAGTGTTCAAGCGTCTGACCGAACTTGGCTTAATAAATCAGGCAACTACGCAGTTAAATGTTGTCAAACCTGGACTTGTAAACTTGGTACCTACCAGCGGCCGCGTTGATATGAGCCGGCGTAATATACTTATCAGGTAATGATCGAACACATTCAAGTTGAAGGTTTTGGAAAAGTACGGATTTCAAGACGTACTGGAATGCGCACGATACGTATCGGTGTTACTCAAAACGGAGAAGTAAGATTATCACTACCAGCGCGAGTTTCTTTAGAAAAAGGGATACTGTTTTTGCGTGAAAAAAAAGCCTGGATACAAAAAAATACCCCCTCGGAAGGCGACTATCTAGATGACGGGGCCCGTATAGGCAAGGCGCACACCCTTCGTATTACACCGACTGGTAGTTCAAAAGTTCGGACTACTATTACCCAAAATGCAATATTTGTACATATACCCGATCAAATGAGTGCCGAAAATGTACAATTAAAATTATCAGTGGCTGCCAAGAAAGCCCTGAAGATTGAAGCCGAAAGTTTATTACCACAGCAACTTAGAAAATATGCACAAGATTACGAATATGTAATAAAATCGATAGAAGTAAAGCCACTCCGGAGTAGGTGGGGGAGCTGCAGCAACCATAATGACATAGTGTTAAACACATATTTAATGCAGTTACCTTGGGCACTAATTGATTACGTTTTATTGCACGAACTCACCCATACTAAGCATCATAATCATAGCAGTGCCTTCTGGGATAGCCTGGGTCAAGTGTTACCAGATTACAAAAAAAGGCGTAAGGCACTAAAAAAATATCCGACAGCTGTATTTGATGCACGTGAATCTGAAAAATATATGTCATAATGACGCTTATGATACATAGCGCCAAAGATTTGGCCGCACTTGAACACGAACGGCTCAGCAGCCTTATAAATAGTATGGCTGACGGGGTAATTGCCACCGACCAAAAGGGTATAGTAGTGCTTTGTAACGGTGCGGCGCTGAATATTCTTGATGTAAATACCGGCATAACGGGTAAACCGTTATCAAGCGTACTTAAAATAACTAATGTAAATGGCGCCCCCGTTGATATTAAACAACTTATCAAAGATACCCATGTTTCTACTTCAAGCCGCGATTACCGGTTAAGTTACCCAGACAAAAGTGTTATCAGTCTGTACGTAAGCCTTGCACCGGTGCATTTAGGCTACGGCAGTAAGGGAGAAAGTGGTTATGTGTTACTGCTGCGAGATATAACCCGTGAAAGATCCCTTGAAGAAGAACGCACCGAGTTTATAAGTGTCGTTAGCCATGAACTTCGCACACCTATTGCTATTGCCGAAGGAAACATAGGGAACGCACTGTTTATTACAGATAAAACCGGTGATTTAAAAGCTGTTAAAGAGGCCTTAAAACAGGCGCACGATCAAGTAATGTTTTTAAGCGATATGATAAATGACCTTAGTACTTTGTCGCGTGCTGAGAGAGGCACTTTACAACTAGAGGTTGAACCAATTAACGTACATGAGCTAATCAGTGGGCTAGAGCGCAACTATACTTCGCAGTCAGAAGCTAAGGGTTTAAAGTTTTCCGTGCGTCTAGACCCAGCCCTAGAACTACTTTATTCAAGTAAGCTGTACACTCGTGAGGTATTACAGAATTTTATAACTAACGCTATCAAATACACTGAAAAAGGTAGTATCACCGTACAGGCAAAACCGCTGGGAGATAGCGTTGAATTTTCTGTCATAGACACAGGAATTGGCATCAGTAAAAGTGACCAAGAACTTGTGTGGGATAAGTTTTTTAGGAGCGAGGATTACCGCACAAGGCAAAACAATGGCACAGGGCTTGGTCTTTACGTAACCATGAAACTAGCCCGTTTAATACATGCCGATATACAGCTAAAAAGCGAACTAAACAAAGGCTCGACGTTTTATATAACAGTCCCAAACATCCACGAAAAAGCAGTAAAAATCTAGGTAACTTTTGGCAAGGTAGGAACAACATGCATGACAGGTAGGCAAACGTTGCGCTCTTTCCACCTGATTTCATAAAATTCATACAGAAACATTGAGTAGTTTAATAGCCATACATCAAAAGCGATCACGCCAAAACTTTGCAGTACATGCAAAAACCGATTGGTGCGCTCTGTTGCAAATACACCCAATATCAGTAGCGCAGAAAAAACTATAACACTCATTAAGGCTATTATTGTTACGGTATAAAAGTGTTTGTAGTTGGCGTAAAGTGCTATAGGTAAACTAGATAAAATTAATACTAATTCTAGCGTACTGGTTGCCAGCACAAGTTCGGGACGCCGATGTAATTGGGGATAGCGTACGCGTAGGGCAGTTTCACGCTGCGCCTTGGCATCTTTTGTGCTTTCAATCATTACTTTAGTGTTGGCTCGGACAAACTGGTATTTAGTCTGTTTCTGTAGTTCTCTGGCAAAATATCCTTCGGGCACAACAGCTCGTTTAACGGCACCTAAACCACCTAAATTTTTTAATGATTTTGCGTTTATTAACCATGCTGTGCTGAGTACAGGAGGCCGATTACCAATAGGGCGCGGTAAAGCCAGTTCCCATAGATACCTGATCTGTTGAGTAATACTATCAAAACTAGCCGCGCTTGAACGTGTCGGCAAAATGCTCACCATTTCAAGCTTCGACTGTACCGCAAAATTTACAAGATTATACAGTGTTTCTGGTGCCATTCTAACATCGACGCCACAAAAAAGTATAAACTCACTCGACGCTTCTTTTGCCAGCGAATTATAGGCTGCATTTTTAGGCAGCCAGGTGTCGCCGGGTTCGCTGCCCCTAATAAAACGCACGCCTTCATGCGCAAACTGCTTAATAACATCTGACGAGTTATCATGTGAACAATCATCCAGAACTAAAATTTCGAGCTTAGTATAGGTACTATTTATTAGGCTTTTCAAGCAGTCGGCTAAGTCTTCAGTTTCATTACGCGCCGGAATAGCAACAGTAAGCGTAGGTAATTCGCTATCACTTATAAACTTATTGTTAGGATTAAGTTTACTTATTTTTAATTGCATTATTAGTGAAATCAACAAAATTATCGATGCACCAAGTTGAATAAGAACCAGCAGAAATAAAGCAGATTTTAGTGATAAAGTATTTTGTAAAAATAATTTAAACATTATAACTAATGCTATTTGGACTGCAATTAAAATTAATGCGCTTTTTCTAACCACCTTATACAAATACCTATCGTTCATACGTCCATATATAAAGCGCATAAGGTTAAGCAGTCGGTATAAGCCCGTTATAAAAAAGGGAACTGCCAGCAGCATTGGGAGCCCCAAGAGTAGCATGGCGTGTACGGCAGCTAAAAGTAAAAGGGCGATCCCACCTATATAAATACGCTTAGATTTGTTTACTTTTAACATATACATGCTAAGTTCTAGTACCGAAGCTAAGCCGTAAAGTATCCAAATAAATGATTCACTTGCCATATATATTGTCATAATACCATAAGAGTTAAC
>JAYUBM010000018.1:0-2534 GCA_043740875.1 bacterium
GTCGGCTCATAGCCAGCTCGACAAAAATGCAGGCGTAAGATTTTTAGAAGTTACTTCATCATAAAATGCCTGAAGATCTTGCATGATTTCTTTGCGAAAATGCATCAGAACGATATCGCCCGCTACCAGGTGATTTCCAGTCTGATATTGTAGCGAGCCGCCATTTACTATAGCACTCCAATGGACGACAGCCGTGATACCACACTGCCGCGCCGCTGCAAAAGTTATCGCATTACTTGCCCCATATGGAGCCCTAAATAAGGTTGGCCTCACACCATATATGTCTGTAATCTTTTTGTTTTGACCACATATTTCTGCCTTTTGGGCCTCAAGACCAAGCTTAGTCATACTGTGATGTGTCAGCGTATGATTTTCAATCACGATGCTATCTTTTTGAAACTGCTTGAAATAATCATAGTTGTCGCTGGTTGTTTTATCGGTTAAGAATAGTGTTGGATTAAGCCGTTTACTACGAATAAAATCTACAGCCTCCGGGCTTTTTGTGATGCCATCATCAATTGTCAAGAACACGACTGGTTTGTTGGTATCAATTTTTCGTACATATGTGGCGCTATTTACCGGTATCTTTGGAACATCTGGGGCTATAAGGACTTGATACTTTTTTTCGACTTGCTGGCTTTCGTACAATGCTCGTTCTTTTTGCTTTTGCAGCATATCATTGATTTTTTGTGCAACTAAACCAACTGGCGAAGTACTCTCTTCTATCCCTCCGCGACTATTTTGAGGACTCAATAAGCGACTAGAATCTGCTATCGTTTCTGGTTGTTTAGACTCTTCATAAGAGCTGGGGTAGGGTGCTCGTACAACTGACTGTGTAGTACTATTTACGTGGTAAAAGTATCTAGGTACAATAATAAAACCTGCTAAAAAACAGCAGCATACTACATAACGAAACTTAGACAAAGTGCTCAGAAAATATGCCATAGATGATAAATTGTATCTTAAAAACATGAAAGTTCAATGAAAAGTCTGGTAGATCCATAGAACAATTGTTATCTTTCACGCACTCCGCGTCTTCACAGAATGGCTATTCCATGGCTATAGTGGCATACGTAGGACATATAGTTTGATGTCTAGCAAGTTTTACTTTCAAAGTTGCCACCCCTTTTAGCGCTCAAGGAATGTGACACGGCTGCACACGGTGTGCCGTGTCTCATTTGTCTCATTTTACCCTTAAAACTGCTAAAATGTGAGACACTGGTAGAGTTCCATACCCGCGTGTTCCGCCAAACTAAGTGAGCCCGTCGCAAGATGGGGCTTTTTAGTTTTTGAAGATTTAAGGTGGTGCGCAGCTAATTGTTCAAAAATGATACAATGAGCTTATGGATGAAAGCCAGCAACCGGGCGGGGAAGTTTTGGACGAACCACCAGCAGACGTAGACCAATACAGTCAGACTCCCGAATTAGATGTTATAGAATGGTCGGCTTCGGAGTATATTTCGCACCCCAAGAATACGTCGTGGTATATAGGCCTAGGCGCAGCGGCTGCCGTGATGACGATTGTTATTTTTGTGATTACTCATAATTTACTATCGGCGTTAGTGGTTGCCATGGCTTGCATGGCGGTGGGGGTGTTTGCGGCCCGGACGCCGGCTACAAAACGGTACCGGCTGAGTGAAGATGGCGTACAAGTCGATGACAAGTTTTTTGCCTATGCAAATTTTAAGTCGTTTTCGGTTATGGACGAAGGCGCTATCAATTGCATTTGGTTACGACCCATCCGGCGGTTTTTGCCGACCATTGCCATGTACTTTGCGCCCGTAGACGAAGACCGCATTGCCATGATGCTTGAAAATTTTTTGCCCGAAGAAGACCGTACGCATGACCTTATCGACAGGGCAGTGAAAAAAATCCGTTTCTAATAAGCATTTTAAATAAAAACGTGACCTTTTGTAGGTCACGTTTTTAGTCTGGCGGAGAAAGAGGGATTCGAACCCTCGATACCGTTGCCGGTATACTGCTTTTCGAGAGCAGCGCCTTCAACCACTCGGCCATCTCTCCGTGCTTTGTAAATTATAGAAGAATACCCCTTAAAAACAAACCGGGTCTTTTAAATTGAGTCCAGGTTAGATTTACGCGGCATTGCAAAACCACTGTTGTTTCATTAGCGGACAGGATTCGAAGACTGCTGGCGCTATGCGCCAGACGTAGGTTCAAACCAGCAAGTCTGCCAAATAAAAGACCCCACACAAGGTGGGGCATTTTATTTGGTGTACCCGACAGGATTCGAACCTACGACCTTTGGCTCCGCAAGCCAACGCTCTATCCAGCTGAGCTACGGGTACACATTGGCCTCTTTGTTCTTATCTGGTTTTGATGATTACATCAAAAGCTTCAATCTGGAACAAAGTGCCTTGTTTTCAAAATGAATGCAAATTTTCATTTTGGTTCTAGCTTCGATAAAAATCAAAACAACAGAGGTAATTGTAACACCTTATGGGGCAAAAAGCTAGCCTATTACAGTATGGTTTGGGCAAAGACGATTGCACTGACGTGGCTGGCTCCAGCCGCAC
>JAYUBM010000019.1:0-2510 GCA_043740875.1 bacterium
TTAATCTTGCCGACCCAGTGCTGGGTATTGCTTGGCCGATTTTACTTAGTGAATCGATCATGTCCGACAAAGACAAAAACCATCCCCTACTGCATGATATTAAACCAATGGAGATTTAAATGGACGATTCAAGTATTTTTATAGTGGGTGCAAAAGGTCAATTAGGATTGGCACTGCAGGCAAAGTACCCTGGGGCTAAGTACGCAGATAAAGACGAACTAGATATAACCAACAAAGACTCAGTGATAAATTTTGATTGGTCTGGTATAAAAATCATTTTAAACGCTGCAGCTTATACAAACGTTGATGGTGCCGAAACGCCCGAAGGCCGTATCGCGGCCTGGAAGGTGAATGCAGACGCCGTGTCATTACTTACCTTAACTGCAAATAAACATGGCATAACGCTTGTACATGTCTCTACAGACTATGTCTTTGACGGTACACAGATTCCTCACACTGAAAACGAATCTTATGCACCACTGTCTGTATATGGTGCCAGCAAGGCTGCTGGTGATATTGCTGTTTCGATGGCCCAAAAACATTACATATTGCGTACATCTTGGGTTATTGGCGACGGCAAAAACTTTGTCCGCACTATGCTTACTTTAGCTCAAAAAGGCGTAAACCCATCAGTTGTAAACGATCAAATCGGCCGGCTTACTTTTACCAATACACTTGTCGGCGCAGTTCATCATTTGCTTTCGACTCATGCACCTTATGGGACATACAACGTCACTAACGACGGTGAATCTGCTTCATGGGCAGATATTACCCGTGAAATATTTAAGATTGCAGGCGTTGCCAACACAGTAACTGGCACTACAACGGCCGAATATTTTGACGGCAAAGATGGCATTGCCCCGCGCCCGCTGCAAAGTACACTCGATTTAGCCAAAATTAAAGCTGCCGGCTTTATGCCGAATCAATGGCAAGATGACCTTGCAAACTATATCAAAAATAACTAAAGCCCTTTATATGCAAAAGCTTTAACTATAAGCTGGGTAAGTTGGTCCGGGAATGCAAGCTTACTAGGGTCTATCTCGTTCTTTCCGAGGCGTACAAACCCCGCAACATCATCATTAGCTTCAAACTGATCATTAATGATATCGGCGGTAAAAATTATTGAATCAAGCGGCGTATCATAGCCCATAGACGGCAGTACAAGATACTCACTAGATAAATAAACGGGTTGCGTTATATCGGCGGACGTTAATCTAGTTTCTTCTAATAGCTCTCTAAACAAACCTTGTTCAAGTGATTCACCTATATCTACAAAACCACCAATGGTGTCTTGCATGCCCTTATATGGCGCGACCCCACGGATAGACAACACAAGTTTTTTATCTGCATCAAACAAAAAAATCCCGACGGTACTTTTGGGGTTCTGATAATGCAGCTTGCCACAATCACTACATAGCTGTACTGTCTTGCCGGTGTACTTTAAGGTTCCGGCACAGTAGGGGCAGTATTTCCAATCCATAGTGATATAATAACACTTGTCTTAAAGAGGGAGTTTCATGAAAGGTATTATTTTAGCCGGCGGTTCAGGTTCACGACTATATCCAATAACCAAGGGCATCAGTAAACAGCTTATGCCGATATATGACAAGCCAATGATTTACTACCCACTCAGTACTCTGATGATGGCAGGTATTAAAGAAATTCTTATAATTACTACACCGCAGGATAGTGAAAGCTTCCAGCGATTGCTGGGCGATGGGTCCGACCTAGGTATTTCGCTTACCTATGCCGCGCAGCCGAGCCCGGATGGGCTTGCACAGGCGTTTATCATCGGTGGGGATTTTATTGGCGACGATAAGGTCGCTCTTGTATTGGGTGACAATATTTTTCACGGACATGACTTCGGCGATAGACTTATTCAGTGTACTAATCCCGATGGTGGAACTATATTCGCTTATCAAGTATCGGACCCGGAAAGATACGGAGTTGTGGAGTTTGACGAAAATATGCACGCACTCTCGATCGAAGAAAAACCAGCGAATCCAAAATCAAACTACGCAGTTGTAGGACTTTATTTTTACGACAATGATGTTATCGATATAGCTAAAAATATCAAGCCAAGCGAACGGGGTGAACTTGAGATAACTACTGTAAATGAAGAATACCTAAAACGCGGCAAACTTAAGGTACGGATTATGGGACGTGGTAGTGCCTGGCTTGATACAGGTACATTTGAATCTATGAACCAAGCATCGGTATATGTCGAAGTGATTGAAAAACGTACAGGCTTAAAACTCGGTTGTATTGAAGAAATTGCTTACCAGCAGGGCTTTATAAACAGAGAACAGCTTCATATACTTGCTGAACCCCTTTTAAAAAGTGGGTATGGAAAATACTTACTAAAAGTCTTGAAGTAATCTTATCCCGTTATTAAATTTATTTCGATATACAAATTAAACCTTTTATGGTAATATACTTAATATAAAAGTATAAAATAAAAACATGAGCTATAAAAAAAGAAAATCACATAATAGATATATAAAGCTGAC
>JAYUBM010000020.1:0-2510 GCA_043740875.1 bacterium
TGCGTATAAAGTCAATGGCCTTTTTACGTTGTAGTGCAGCACGTTGTTCGCTCGATAGGACAATGCCCATCGCTTGCCGTGTCTGTTCTGATAAGGTGACTTTTGATGCGTGCATAGAGTAACTCCTATTAAATTACTTAGTTAATATGTGCAAGTGCCAGCCGTACACTGGCAAAGTGTAGTTGGCACGTTATACATTTATGTGTGTGGTTTACGGTTATAAGGTGGTGCATGTTTTTTTCCTTTTGTTAATTGATATCTCAAGTGTATTACACAAACCTACACAATGCAACATAGATATATAGTTATACACAGGAATAGAAAAACACCCCTTTCGAGGTGTTAGTGTTGCCTAATGACTTAAAATTTCTCACATTAACTTTAAGTTTTGATTTTAAGTAACTAATGGCATTATATAGCCCCCGTCAATTTACTGCAATGTTTCCCACAGTAACAGAGCGCCGACAATCACGCCGGACACTAAAGCGAGTATGTGCAGGATAGCCCAATCCGCCACGCCCGCAATTGCAGCCGTAATGCAAAAAATGCCAAGTAGTCCAAGTTTTAGGGTTTCAAGATTCATGCGACGGGCGCTTCGGCCGCTTGTATAACTGGTGTGGCACTTGCCCAGTCTTCTTGTCCTATATGCTTTGCGTAGCGCTTGCGGATAACGTCTGTGTACTTCGGGTCGAGTTCCATCATGTAGCATGTGCGACCCATGTTTTCGCAAGCAATAAGGATACTTCCAGAGCCACCAAATCCATCGTATATCTTATCGCCTCTTTCTGAGAAGTCTGCGAGTATATCGCTTAAAACTTTTACGGGTTTTTGTGTCGGATGAACACGCTCTTCTTTTTCGCCCTCACGAATCATGCCATTCCATATTTGTTTATATATACGAACTGGCGTATGAAAACTACACCACGCCATTTCCCCGTCAGCAAAGCTATTGCCGTTCATGTCCCCACGCTTATCCCAAATTAACCAGCCGTCACTAAAAGGCAAAAATTCTGTAAAATAATTACCACCCCAAATAATAGACTTCTTAATTTCAAGCGCGACACAGGTATTGTAAAATTCTGAGGCTGTTTCAATCCCGCCATCACCTTCAACTTTTGCGTAGACTTTATTAGTTGCCAAATTACCTGCGCCAACCATACCGTTATCACCAACAATGTCAATGCCATATGGCGGATCGGTATAGACAAGATCCATCTGCACGCCATTAAATAAATCTGTGACTTGACCAAAATCAGTCGCACTACCGCACATCAACCGATGACTCCCTAGCTGATAAATCTCCCCTAATTGGCTGACCGCAGGATTCACATCGTCCACGGGGGGGGCTTCATCTTCTTCAACTTCACCCGCACCAACTGAATCAAGCAGCTTACTAATCTCGTCTTCGGTTTGACCGGTTAGCGCCAATAGCTCGGCGCCGTTTTCTAGCAAGCTTAGTTCGTAGTTAACTTGCGCTAGTAAATCAATATCAAACTCACCACTGATGCGGTTAGCGGCGATGTTGGCTGCGCGCTGTGTACCCTCGTCCCAATCGACAACGCGGTAGGCAAATTGTTTGTTACCTATATATATGTAGCCAATCGCGACACTGCCCACCTCGTCGGGCGTTTCATACTGGCGGGTAAGTTCGATACGTTTCTCGCCGGATAGCCGTTTCATAATTTCTAAGCGTTGGTGACCGCCGACTAATTGCTGGGTACGTTGGTTAAACACGATGCACGATAGATCGCCGAATGTTGTTATAGATTTGCTTAAGGCTTGGCCGTCATGTTGGCTTAAGGTTCGCGGGTTCTTCGGGTCTGGTTTTAGTTCGTCGATTGAGACAGGTTGCATGTATGTTTTTCCTTAGTTATTTGCTATAAGCATATACTAACACCAATCCCCTACTTAGCCCCCTGTGTCCCCCGTTTTTATGATTTAACCCCTTAGAACATATATTTGCCACGACTGCAAGAGTAGGGTAGGGGAGTTTATGTTCGTGTTTTGTACGCTATATAGAAAGATACACATTTTTTGTATACATGCCGAAAACCAAGCAATACCATGTATTTTTGTAGTGTCAAAAGTTTGTATAAATTAATAGTACTCACCACTTTTTGTCTGCACTTTGTTGCCTAAAATGGCCGTATGGAGGCTCGTAAACTGTGGTCTATATTACATCGAACACCCGATTAAGCAGGGCATGTATTGCGGGGCTTGAAAGATAGCCAGCCGTATCCACTTCTAATTGCATACAGCTAACCCCGGCTTATTTATGTATTGCACCGTACCCAGCAATAGCATCATGCCCGTAGGCAACAGTATAGGCGTGCTACAGCAATAAAAAAAGAGCCAGCTGTGATAGTTGGCTCTTTTAACTTTTGTTTTAGTAGCGGACGTTTTTGTGTTTGGGTGTTAGCTCGGCTGCTAGCACTAGACACATCATAAGCACCTTTATTGTGTATGTAAACCACAAAATTACTACACCTGTATTTTTGCGCAGCAGTAAG
>JAYUBM010000021.1:0-2506 GCA_043740875.1 bacterium
TGAATGGGCCAAAGAATTCGCAGATATATATAAATCGGCACCCGATTGGTATAGCGGTAATATAAACAGTTTTAGCGCTATTTATCTAGCAAGTAGTCTTGGCGGTAGTTTTCAGAATAATATGACAACCTCATTCGCCGCGCCATCAAATTCTGGTAGTAGTGGTTTTGGTGGTGGTGGCGGTTTTTCCGGTGGTGGCGGTGGTGGTGGTGGCGGTGGTGGCTGGTAACCTAGTTTCATGACTTTTATACTGTCCCCACTCAAGTAAATACCTAGCACGGCAGAGCCTTTACATGTTAAGCTTTAAAGTAAATGAAAGATATTTTTAAAATATTAAAATCAGGGCGTGAGCTGTGGCGTAGTTACGCGCTTATAAGTATGCTTACAATAGTCTTGTCTCTTGCAACTATTATTACGCCGCTATTGTCAGGATTTGCTATTGATGAAATACGCAAAGGCACTGGCGCACATATAAAGTACGTCGCATGGTTAGCACTTGGTATTTTTGCGCTTGATCTCATGCAAACTTATGTGAGCAATATAAATG
This sequence comes from bacterium, assembly GCA_043740875.1. Taxonomy (GTDB): domain Bacteria; phylum Patescibacteriota; class Saccharimonadia; order Saccharimonadales; family SZUA-47; genus JBBQVE01. The sequence goes on from JAYUBM010000021.1 coordinate 548, forward strand.
GTTACATAGGTGATCAAGTAGCAGTAAAATTGAACCGAATTTTAAGTGAACGATATTTTGACCATTTATTAAAACTGCCACAAACTTATTTTGATGCCGAGCTTACCGGTAAAATTATTAACAGGCTGAACCGTTCGATTAACCAGATTACAAACTTTATACAAACTATGAGCAATAACTTTTTGCAGTTTATATTTAGTACCGTCTTAAGTCTTATAGTGGTAGCTTTTTATAGTTGGGAAGTAGCCTTAATGCTATTTACACTCTATCCAATTTTTACCTATATGACCGTTAAAAGCAGCAGCGCCTGGCAAAAATACCAAAAAGAAAAGAATGACCACAGTGATCTTGCCAGTGGTCGCTTTGCCGAAGCTATTAGCCAAGTAAAAGTAGTGAAAAGCTTTATCCAGGAAAAGCGCGAGATGCGTTTTTTTAGCCATCACCTTAATCAGGTGCAACTAATTAATAAGCCCCAGTCAAACTTCTGGCACAAACAAGATGTAAAGCGCCGTGTTATATTAAACACCATATTTTTGGGTGTCTATATGTTTATTTTTGTAAGAGGCGCCCAAGGCCAATTTACGCCAGGCCAAGCAGTTGCATTAATTTTATATGCTATGAATATCCGCATTCCTATATTTACAATAAGTTTTTTGGTAGAAAACACTCAGCGCGCCGTTATAGACAGCCGGGATTACTTTGAAATAATGAATATAGCCCCGGACATCGAAGACCATATTGGATCCAAAAATTTGTCTGTCCCCAAGGGCCGAATTACTTTTTCTGATGTTACGTTTAGTTACGACGGCAAACAAGATGTTATTAAAAGTGTAAATTTTGAAGTCAAACCAGAAAGCAAAGTTGCATTGGTAGGCGAATCCGGCGAAGGCAAGACGACACTTACAAACTTACTTTTGCGGTTATATGAACCACGGTTGGGTGTTATAGAGATAGATGGGCAAGATATAGCAAATGTGACCCAAAAAAGTTTACGTAGCTCCATAGGTGTTGTGTTTCAAGACCCGGCGCTGTTTAGCGGTACAATCCGCGAAAATATAAGTTATGGAAATGATAAGGCAACAGAACAGGCAGTAACCCTAGCTGCAAAAGCTGCCAATGCGCATGAGTTTATAGAAAAGCTTGAAAAAGGCTATGATACTCAAATTGGCGAACGAGGCCTGAAACTGAGTGGGGGCCAAAAACAGCGCATTGCTATAGCTCGTGCTCTACTCAAGGACGCGCCAATTCTTATACTAGACGAAGCTACGAGTAGCCTAGATAGTAAAAGTGAAGCGATGGTACAAGAAGCACTGGGTAGGCTTATGCAGCACAGGACAACCATAATCATTGCTCACCGCCTGAGTACGATTCAAAATGTCGATACTATTATTACACTGAGCGGTGGCAAAATAAATGAAGTTGGAACACCGGCTAATTTAGCTAAAAGTGGGGGAATATATGCCCAGCTTCTAGATTTGCAACTTGGCAAAACCGATAGTGACGAAAAGAAGCTACAAAAATATGAAATGGCCGAGTAATTACATAAAAATGAATGGTATACTTACTTAAACTAATGGTGGGTTAATAACAGGAGCTTGGCCATTAATCTTATAAATACTAATAAAAACAATAATCCAACACATTTGTCACTGCTGCAACGGTTTGGATTATTGTTTTTTAGCAAACGCGAGACAACAATTGTATTTTGGATTAGCCTGCTTGTTTTTGGCCTGCTAAGTTACACCACCCTTATGCAAAGACAGGGTTTTCCAAATGTTGATGTGCCAATTAGTATTGTCAATGGGTCTTATTTTGTTAATAACAAAGAAGTTGTAGATTCTGAAGTCACAAAACCGGCAACAGAAATCATTAAAAAAATTAACATCGTAAAAACCGTAGCGAGCGAATCGGGTGATAACTATTTTTTGATAACAATTCGATATAAGGATGGCACAGTTT
>JAYUBM010000022.1:0-2484 GCA_043740875.1 bacterium
ATTGTGGGAAACCAAAAATGGCAAATGGCAGCCAGCTTGGGTGCCAAAATTCAAGCAAGACATACGCGCGGCAAGTGCCAGTATGGGCGTGATTGTATCGCATGAAATGCCGGCCGATATGGGTGATATGAAACATCTTGAAACGAACGTTTGGGTCGTAAAACCCCGATTAGCGGTGGTCCTGGCAGCCGCACTTCGCGGTACTATTTTGCAAGTCGACGCTGCCAATAAAATGAGCGCGGGAAAAGATGCAAAAATGGAAGCACTCTACCAGTTTTTAGTTGGCCCTGAATTTCGCCATCACATAGAAGCAATTGTCGAAAATTATGGGATGTTACAGGCAGAAATGGAAAAAGAAAAACGTGCTGCTGCGCTGCGCTGGGCACACCAAGAAAAATCTATCCGGGCAGTTATTGATAATACGATTGGGCTATACGGCGACTTGCAGGGCATCACCAACCGGGCTCTTCCCAGTATTAAAACCCTAGAACCAGGTGATGAAGCTGTACTCATTGAAGACATATCTTTAGTGACCGATCCGAATGACGCCATTCAACAACCACCAGATCTACCGACTTTACTTTAGCGAAGCTGTAGCGTCTTCAATATACTAACCGCCTGTGCATAGGCGCGGCTGGTAGGCACAACGTTTAGCGGCATAGTGTGTGTTGCTAAATCGTCGGTCAGGGTGTCGTCACTAAAACCACCGCCGACAATAAAAGCATCGGGCTCGCTGCCATATTTTGGACCAAGTGTGTCGCCCGCTTTTAACTGAAAGTTACCGGCTATCATTAAAAAGCCAAAATTATCTTTTGTATCTAACCCAAACAAGGTAAGCAAAGTATCTTTACGTTGATCGGGTGCTGGCTGCGTGTACGTCAGTTTTTCACTTGGTTGAACTGCGACGCCGCGCCCGATGATCTTACCATCACTAGCCCGTGCACCCTTTCGAACATATAAGCGAAACTTTCCCAATACATCGCCTTTATCAAGAGTGGTAAACGTAAAAGCCGGCGATTCGATACGTACGCCCTTATCGGCAGTTTCAGTTACTTTCCAGGTATCCGGATACGATAGCTTTAGCCCCAATACGCCATTTTCATAAGGTTTTATAGCTGTGCTTTCAGGTATATCATTTTTGACCTCAACTGGTGCTACAACCGCAGTGGTTGGCGCGGCAACATTGGGTTTTTTGCCCTTATGTGTCAGATAAGTAATAACACCGAAGGCGACGGCTGCCGCAACAGTCACAAACAAAAGTATATAGCCGGCTACTTTTGCGAATTTTCTTTTTTTAGAAGCTACGAATGAGTGTCTTTTGGCGATTTCAGCTTCGTTGGGTGGTGCAATTGGGCCACCCTGAGGGTCAAAGTTTTGCATACAGGCATACCTCTTTACATTCTTTATTATGCTATTCCAGGCTAAAATTAACAAATATGGCCGGCAGATAATGATAGGATGCATATAATGAAACAGCCAAGGTTAATGAGTAAGCTAGAAGTGATAAATAAGCCAATCGTATTTGTAGATGTCGAAACGACGGGTTTAAGCGCACAAGAAGGCCATATACTAGATATTGGCGTTGTCCGTATCGAAAATGGCGTTATAGTGGCAACCTACAACCAGTTACTGCATCCAGGAGTTGATATACCATGGTTTATTACGAAGTTAACCGGTATATCCGATAAAGACGTTAAAAGCAGCCCACAATTTGCAGCAGTTGCCGACAGGCTAGACGAACTATTTAGTGGGGCAGTGTTTGCGGCTCATAACGTAGCCTTCGATTACAGTTTTTTTACCCGTGAATACAAGCGAATAGGCCATACATTGCAAATGGACCGCTTCTGTACGGCTAAACTATCGCGCACACTGCACCCCGAACATCGGCGCCACAATCTTGATTCTATTATTGAAAGGGGGCGCTACAGCATTGTAAACCGCCACCGCGCCTACGACGATGCGTACGTATTGTTCCAGTTTTATACCGATTCGCTTAAACTGCATGGCCCAAAAGTACATGACACTATAAATAAAATTATGATAGCTGGCCGTGGCAATCAAGGTAAAAAACCTATCACATACGTACCGTTTTATGAATAGCAGATCGCTATTTTGTCTCTGTTATGGTATGATTTTACGGTCTAATTGCAATGCTAGTTGCTTATACAAAATGAAAGTCCGCTTTCATTTTGAGAGGAAGCAGCTTGGTAAGCTAGCCAAAGATGACGAGCAAACTTGTTTTGTCGGCAGATAGGTTACCTTGCCATTACACGATCGACGAGGTCTAACGGTTAGGACACCAGCCATTTACGGCTTGCCGTAAAAAGTAATCAATCCATCCTGGCTCCAGGATGAGAACACCAGCAAGTAACATTCGTTTGCTATACTATTAACGCCTTACCAGGTCTCATCGTCTAACGGTTAGGACACCAGGTTCTCATCCTGGCAATAGGAGTTCGATTCTCCTTGAGATCACCACATAAA
>JAYUBM010000023.1:0-2481 GCA_043740875.1 bacterium
TTTGAACAAAATCCTGATCAAGATCAGCGATTTGTTGATGCCGTAGGTTTCGAAATTGCCGCGCTTAAATTTGCCAATGAGTTCAAAATTATTGACCAAGGGCTAAAGGCCGTTATAAGCCAGAATAGTCAGCTGCTTGGTCAGAACAGTGTGGGATTATTCCAGGGTCTTGGCTTGAGCGGCCGCCAACAGCCAGTTGACAAAATGGCTATTGCTGATGATGCGCCCCGCGTTATGGGTACCGGAGCTTTTGCGCCACTGCGTAGCCGTGAAGATGTGACGCTACTTACTGATTTAAGTGATAGTGGCAGTGAAAGTGTGTCGGATGAGCCTAAATCGAAAGCCGTTGCAGCGTTTGATGAAACAATTGCCAGTTTGAATGTTGACCCCAACGCAACACCTCGTATCGACGACAAATTGGCTCATTTTTCGGCTGAAGCCAAAAGGCTTGCGTCGTGAGTATCTTAAGCAAATTATTTATTGCTGCCAAAGCAGATCAGCAAGTTAGCAAGCGAACGGCTATATCAAGGGCATTTATGCGCCGAGAAGCAGAATTAGGCGGTACTTTATTTGGGCCAATACCAAAGGGAGGCCGCCGTGAGTTTTTTTGCCTGGATGAATCAACTTGGGTATGGCACGAAGAATGGCTCGATAACAGTGGTCAAAAACAGATTAGAAACACCCGTTATGACATCCGCCCAACTGGCATATTAAAAGCTCAAAACGGTCAAGGATACCATATGGTGAGCTTGGCCGAAGCACAGCATCTGCATGCCGCAATACATGCTTATATCCCCAAGGTAAAAAAAGAAGTTTATCACGTTTTATAAGGCATTCGTATATGCTTTTTATTAAAATTATAAAAAGTTTATAACATGAAACAAATATTTTTAGATTATGCATCGGCCACGCCGGTTAGTAAAGTGGTTCGCGCTGCCATGGAACCATACTATAGCGACATCTTTCATAATCCGTCGGCGCTCTATTTAGCGGCTAAACTTGCCAGAAGCAAACTCGAAGCAGCGCGTGCCACAAGTGCAAAACAGCTGGCCGTTCACCTAAGTGAGATCATTTTTACTGCCGGCAGTACTGAAGCGAATAACTTGGCTCTGCGCGGTGTTATGCAAAACTTTGACAGTGCCCACTGTATTGTCAGTGCTATCGAACATGAATCGGTATTGCATACCGCCCGGCAGTTCGAATTTAGCCTGCTGCCAGTAAAGCCAAACGGAATAATCGATATGACGGCTTTTACGGCTTTAGTCAAAGACAATACGGTACTGGTAAGCTGCATGCTGGCCAATAACGAAATAGGCTCGGTGCAGCCAGTTGCCGAACTAGCTAAAATGGTGGCCATCGTCAGACAACAACGCCGCGCTCAGGGCAATACGCTGCCTATTTACTTGCACACCGACGCTTCGCAGGCCTATAACTATATGCAAGTGTTACCGCATTCGCTGGGTGCCGATATGTTAGTCGTTGGCGGCAGTAAAATATATGGGCCCAAACAAACAGCCCTGTTATATCTAAAATCTGGCATTCAATTACAACCGCAAATCACCGGCGGCGGCCAAGAATGGGGACTGCGCTCTGGCACTGAAAACTTGGCGGGTTACATGGGCTTTTCGGCCGCTTTAAAAGAAACTGCTGACTTAAGAAAAGAGGAAACAAAGCGCTTGTTAGTGCTGCGTGATTTTTTCATAGCTGGCCTGCAACACCAACTGCCCCAAGTGTTAATTAACGGCACTCTAAAAAACCGCTTACCCAATAATGTCCACATCACTTTTCCGGGCACAGATAATGAAACGCTCATCATGCAACTTGATGAAGCCGGTATACTAGCAGCGGCCGGGTCAGCCTGTAGCGCCAGCAGTGACGAAACATCCCACGTTTTAAAAGCCATTGGGCTAAGCCCATCCCAGGCTCAAAGTAGCCTGCGCTTTACTATGGGCCGTGCAACTTCGAAGACAGATATAATTTATACTCTTAATACACTTATCAAACTATTGCACCGATAAGCAAAAGCGCTATAATGTGCTACAGAGACAGTATGATTGCAAAAATTAAAAATATTTTATCCGTAAAACGTATAGCAGCCAGCCTAGGCCTTATAATATTATTCTTTGTGAGTATTTCGCATCCACTTGCTGCTCAAAGTGTCACGCAGGGCTATGGATCTGACGAGAATTTACAGCGGGGAATGCTGGTATCGCTGAAAGATGGGGACGCAACCAAAGTCGAACCTGCCGATCTCGAAAACGCCAAGCGCCTACACGGCATCGTAGTTAATCCCAATGATGCACCCGTTACGCTCTCTACAGATGCCCAAAAAACTTTTGTGGCCACGATTGGCCGCTATGACGGCTTAGTCAGCGATGAAAACGGCACCATACGTCAAGGTGATTTTATCAGTGTTTCTAAAGTTCGCGGCATAGGCATGCGTGCCGATATCGCATCAAAGAATGTTATCGGTAAGGCATT
>JAYUBM010000024.1:0-8128 GCA_043740875.1 bacterium
CGGTAAGCACTTTAGATGATAATTGTCCGAGTAAGCCCGTTTGTTCATCACTTAATGGCACTACCTCTCTGCTGATTACCATACCAATTACAGCAATACGAGCTTCTAAGGCTTCGGCATCAAGTTCATAACGATCGGCGAAGGCCGCCCACGCTTCAAGATTATGCAAAACTAACCCTTCGATTGATTCTTGGGGTGTAAAGTTCGGCATGTCTGCTCCTCCTTATGTGAGTTTAGCTTCGCTAAGAGCTTTGTCGATTTTTGGCCTGTCAAAGCCTACAATAACTTCCTTGCCGATTCGAATAACGGGCACACCCATTTGCCCTGTTTCTTCGACTATCTGCTGTCCGGCAGCAGCATCTTGTTCGATGTCTATTTCGCTGTAGGCAACGTTTTTACTGTCAAAATACTGTTTGGCAGCTTTGCAAAAGGCACACCACGTTGTGCTATATACGGTAACCTGAGCATCACTCATTTAATGTGTCCTTTCTGTTAACTTAAATATATATAAAAATTTGAAGCATGATATTCTCTGTGCGATTGTAGCGATTTTCCCGAATTTAATATCTAAGGATTAGACCTGCTTTATATTAAAATGCTATAAAACATTATCGCATTTATATTATATCAGGTTTATGTATACATAAGTATGGTCTGGTACACTTATAAAGTATGGTTAAAAAAGTATGGTTCATAGCGTTTGCAAGTTTCTTTGTAGGTATTTTATGCTTTTCTGCACTCAGGTTTTTATTGGTACACAAGAATGAAGTCCACTATCATGCTAACTTTGCAGTGTTTATTAACGGCAACCGTGAAAAATTTGATAACTTTACCTTTTATGAAGAGGTCGCCTCTTGTGACTCAAGTGAGCTAAATAATCCGAAACACCGCGCCCATTTACATGATAATGTGAACGGTGTTGTGCATGTCCATGAGGCAGCGGTTACTTGGGGAGCTATGTTTGCAAATTTGGGCTTTACACTTGGAAATAAGGCATTGGTTACCGACAAGGTGGTTTTTGTAGACGAGGTTGATGGTAAAAAATTACAGTTTGTATTAAACGGCAAGCCTGTTGATACGGTCGAAAACCGTGTAATCCAAAGTGAAGATGCGCTGCTAATTACTTACGGAAATGACGTACAAGCCACTGTGAGCCAGCAATATGGCCAGATTGCGCACACTGCGGCTGGGTACAATGCCCAGAAAGACCCTAATGCCTGTACTGGTGGCAAACCGCTCACTGTTAGCGAACGATTTAAAGCGATTTTTAATTTTACAGAAAAATAATTATAAAATTGCCCCGTATTTGTTTGCAGATATACTTCTCAACTTGTTATACTGATGATAACTATGGTAAATGCCGCCGACAAGCCGCCGACGACTAATGATCCTATCGAAGATAAAATCGAACAGGTATCTAAGATGTTAGCCGCACGACAGTTGTTTTTAGGTTCAACGCTTAATATGGGCTGGCGCCTAGCTGTTACCGTAGTCATTCCGATCGTAGCCGGTGTAAAAATTGACGAACATTTTCGTACCTCGCCGTCGTACACACTCCTTGGACTTATGCTTGCAGCTGTGGCTGGAAGTGCAGCAGTTTGGTCGGCTATCCAGCAAGTGAACCGAGAACAGGCTGACGAAGAAAAAAGACATCCAAAAACTAAGCGGAAGGAAAAAGCATGATTTTAGCGCTACTACAGCGGTTTGCAATTGACCCAGTCATTCATATAACACCATTAACTATCTTTACTGTGTATGGCTTCAAAATCACTAACTCGATGTTTTACGGTATTATTTGTGTGTTCCTTATCTTGGGTTTACTAATTACTGTTGCAAAGCGCATGACAATAAAACCGCGTGGTGGCCTCACTCAAATTATTGAAGTTGGTACAGATTTTATAACTGACCTGCTTAAGAACTCACTTAACAGCGAAGAAAAAGCAATCAAATACGCCCCCTATTTTGTGTCAATATTCTTCTTTATATTATTTAGTAACTGGTTAGGGCTGCTACCGTTTGTAGGTGAAGCCTTTAAATATCACGGCGAACCGCTTACCCGCCCTTTCACTGCCGATCTGAACGGAACGCTTGCTGCCTCTACCATAACGTGGTTAATGGTGCAGTATTTTGCCATCAAAGAAACTGGCATATTGCGCCATATGCGCCATTACTTTAACGGTAGTTTAAAAAATCCAATCACTTTACTGCTAGGCATTTTCGAAATGTTTAGTGACCTGACGCGCATCGCCAGTTTGGCGCTTCGGTTGTTCCTAAACGTTGCCATTGGAGAAATCATCATTGCGGTTTTTTCGGCGCTAGGTGGAGCAGCCGGTTCTTTCACCGCACTTCCCTTTACGGTTCTAGAACTGCTTGTCGGCGCCCTACAAGCTTATATTTTTGTCATGTTGTCCATTATGTATCTGGCCGTTGCCGTCAATCATGGGGCACATGATAATTCTAGGGAACCCTTGACTGTTGATGAGGTAATCAATGCAGAGGTAGGTAAGGCTAGTAATTAATATCAAGTCAGTAAAGTATATAAATAAGTAAAAAGGGAGTACGTAATGTTTAACGTCGCAGAAGCAGTGAATACTGCAGTATTAGCAAAAGGAATCATGATGGGTTTTGGTATGATCGGGCCAGCTATTGGTATTGGACTTATCGGCAACGCGTTCATGAATGCCGTCGGACGCAACCCAGAAGCAAGTAAGTATTTGGGTCAGGTGTTAGTTATTATCGCCATTATCGAGCTTATGGCACTGCTGGTCTTTGCATCACTCTTTATTATTAAATAACTATTAAGTTGAAAGGACGCCAACATGATACATATGCTCTTCGCAGCCGAAGCAGCCGAATCTGGTTCACCGCTTGCGGCCCTTGGTGTTGATGGAAAAAGCTTTCTTTTCCAGCTGATTACATTTATTTTAACTTTTTTGCTGTTAAAAAGATTTGCATTTAAACCTATCACAACAATGTTGGCTGCCCGCCGGCAAGTAATTTCAAACGGTATTTTATTAGGTGAAAAAATGGAAAAAGAAAAGGCAAATCTCGACGAAAAATCTGCTGAGATTGTGCGTGAAGCCCGGCACGAAGCAGACAAAATAATTTCGATTGCCCACAAAGAGTCGCGTGAATTAATCCAAACAGCCGAAAAGAGTGCCAAAACAAAAGTCGAAGCAATTATGAAAGAGGCAGATGAGCGAATCGGTGAAGATGCTGAACGCGCCCGCCGCGGGGTTGAAAAAGATATTGTTAATTTAGTTTCCGAAGCCACCGAAGCCGTGGTGCATGAAAAAGTCGACGCCCGCATGGATGCGGCAGTGATTGATAAATCTTTGAAGGGCCGCACTAAATAATGATTTCCCGTCTTGAACTGGCTGAAGTTATCGGCGAACGCACTTTGCGCGTTCAGTCAAACGATGGCCTAAAGGATACAATTGCAGCCTATTTACTCGAAGAAAACAGTGTAGCTGACCTGGATTCACTGATGCGGGATGTGCTTGCTTACCGTGCCCGTTACGGCTATATTGAACCAACAATTATCAGTGCTTTTCCATTATCGGCGCAAGTTCGGGACGATGTGCGAAATTTAGTGAAACAAGAGTATCCAGACGCGGAACACATTGCCATGAACGAGATTATTGATCAGAACGTGGTGGGTGGTTTACGGATAGAACTAGCCGGAAAAGAACTCGACCTCACTGTAAAGGCAAAATTGAATACCTTTAAACGATTAACTGCTGCGAGAAAGGACTAACGCATGAGCACACTAATGAAAGCTATATCAATTGCAGACCTATCGGTTGATATCCGCGCGGCTATTGCCGAGCTTAAAAAACGGCCAGACATCGAACAGACTGGAATCGTCACCCGCGTTGGTGATGGTGTTGTTTGGATTTATGGTTTGTCTACCTGCGGCTTCAATGAAATGATCGAAATTGATGCTACCGACGGCAGCGCGATTACAGCCTTTGCCTTTAATCTGGCTGAAGACGAAATTGGTGCCGTATTACTGGGAGAAGACACCCTTATTAAAGCTGGTGCCAAAGCAAAACTAACCGGTAAAGTACTCGATGTTCCGGTTGGACCAGAGCTTATTGGCCGCGTTGTTGATCCACTTGGCCGGCCAATTGATGGCAAAGGTGCTATAAAGACCACACGTACCAGCCCAGTAGAAAAAATTGCCCCAGGTGTGTTGAGCCGTAAAAGCGTGCACGAACCACTGATGACTGGCATTATTGCCATCGATTCGATGGTGCCAATTGGACGCGGTCAACGTGAGCTTTTGATTGGTGACCGCCAAACTGGTAAGACTGCCGTTGCAATCGATACTATGATAAACCAACATCAACAAAACACCGGTGTCATTAACATTTACGTGGCAATCGGCCAAAAAATGAGTAAAGTTGCCCGCCTTGTAGAGCGCTTAAAGCGTGAAGGCGTGATGGACCAAACTATTGTTGTTGCTACCAGTGCCGCCAGTCCTGCCAGCATGCAGTATTTAGCACCATATGCAGCCACCAGCATGGGTGAATACTTCCGCGACAACAAGCAACACGCCTTGATAATCTATGATGATCTTTCGAAGCACGCGGTTGCTTACCGCCAAATGTCCCTGCTACTTCGTCGTCCACCGGGCCGAGAGGCGTATCCGGGTGATGTGTTTTACCTGCACTCCCGTTTACTCGAGCGCTCTGCGAAGCTTTCGGATGATCTCGGTGCTGGTTCACTCACAGCCCTGCCTATTATCGAAACCCAGGCCGGCGATATTAGCGCCTATATCCCAACCAATGTGATAAGTATTACTGATGGTCAAATTTTTATGGAATCTAACTTGTTTTACCAGGGTATTCGACCCGCCGTATCAGTGGGGCTTAGTGTGTCGCGCGTCGGTGGTTCTGCCCAGACCAAAGCTGTGAAATCTGTCGCAAAATCACTTCGTGTAGAACTTGCCCAGTTCCGTGAACTCGCAGCTTTTAGCCAATTCAGTACCGATCTTGATGCCGATACCAAACAACGTATCGAACGTGGCCAACGCCTGACAGAACTACTCAAACAACCACAGTACACGCCATATGCGACGTGGCAAATGTATGTCATGTTGCTTGCTGCAACAAATGGCGCGCTTGACAAAATACCTGTAGCAAAAATCAAGATTGCCGAAGCTGCCCTTTTACGTGACCTAAAACATGACCAGCCAGAATTGGTAGAACACATTAATACTGGTGCCGAAGCAGATGACCAAGGCAAAGAAACTATTCTGAAGCTTGCCCATAGCGTTGCAAAAGCTTACGAACATGTAGAAGCAAAGAAAGCCTAAAGGAATATAAATGCCAAGTACCCAAATACTCCAGCGCCGCATAAAAAGCGTCCGAAGCACCCGCCAAATTACCAAGGCGATGGAGTTGGTTGCTGCCAGTAAAATGCGCCGTGCAACAGAGGTCGCCCAAAGTGGCCGGAATTACCGCGAGGCGGCTTACGAACTGCTTGCCCGCCTTTCTACGGTTTCAGAAGTAAAAGATCATCCGCTGTTTGTGCAGCGGCCTATAAAAACTCGTTTATATATCGCAGTCACGAGTGACCGCGGTTTAGCCGGAGCCTACAATTCGAATATTGTCCGTACGTTAACAAAAGCGGCAATCTTAGATGAAAAAGCCGGAATAGCATCTCAGGCTATTGTTATCGGATCAAGGGGCGTCCAGTTTGTGCGTCACCTTTTAGGTATCGAATTAATAGCTGCCTACCCAAGTTTTGGGGACCATCCTTCAGCCAACGATATCCGCCCCGTATTAAAAAGTGCGGTTGCGCTGTTTACTTCTAAAAAAGTAGATGATGTGCAGCTACTTTATACACAGCATGTATCTAGTATTGTTCAGACAGCAACCGCATTGTCGCTGTTACCTGCCCGTTTAGATGCGTCTGAAGAAGATGAACTAGCTTCACTGGGTAGTTTTACCTTCGAGCCGTCGGTAACGGCCGTATTAGACAATGTCACCGAACGACTGCTCGAGGTTCAGCTTTGGCAAGCAATCCTCGAGAGTATTGCCAGCGAACATTCGATGCGTATGCTCAGCATGAAAAGCGCTACCGATAATGCCAACGATTTAATAGACGATTTGACACTGGCCTTCAACTCGGCGCGCCAAGCCAGTATTACCCAAGAAATTGCCGAAGTTACCGGTGGCGCGGAGGCAATGAAATGACCCACCTGACAGTTAATGAGAAACCCTCGGAAGGGTTTCTCATCGCGCGGCGCGGCGGAATGAATCCGCCGGCTCCGGCTGCTCTTCCGTTTAGCTTCATGGAGGCAATGAAGTGATAGACCGAAGTATTGGACACGGCGCAGACAGAGAGCAGCTGGATGCATTCAGAGACGGCGAAGTGCCTGTAGACCACGGAATTAGTGTAGAGACGGAACTGAGGATCGGGTTACTCCCCACCAGCCAGCAACAATTATTAGACCAAGAACATTACGGAATCACGACACCACCAATAACAGTGACAATCGAAGGAGATAACTAATATGGCAACAGCAGAAAAAACTAAAGTTAATACCGGAAAAATCAGCCAGGTCGTGGGCGTTGTTGTTGATGTAGAATTTGGTATAGGCAATTTGCCGGCTATTTATAACGCCCTTGAAACAACCTTAAACGGTGAAAAGTTGCTGTTTGAAGTGGCTTCACACCTTAGTGAAACAAGTGTGCGGGCCATTGCGCTCGGTGCAACCGACGGCTTAGAGCGCGGCGCGACTATGACTGACACGGGTGCAGCAATCAGCGTACCGGTTGGCGAAGATACTTTGGGGCGTATGTTTAATGTTATTGGTGAACCTATTGACAATAAGGGTGGTAAATTTGTAAATAAAGCCCCTATTCACCGCAGTCCACCAGAATTTACCGACTTATCTGGTTCGGTAGAAATACTAGAAACAGGTATTAAAGTTATCGATCTTATCGCACCCGTTACCCGTGGCGGTAAAGTGGGATTATTCGGCGGTGCTGGTGTTGGTAAAACAGTACTTATTCAGGAACTCATAAACAACATTGCAAAATTCCATAGTGGATATTCTGTTTTTGCTGGCGTCGGGGAACGTACGCGAGAGGGCAACGACCTTTATAACGAAATGCAGGAATCCGGAGTACTTAAAAACACATCATTAGTTTTTGGTCAGATGAATGAGCCGCCAGGTGCACGACTTCGTGTCGCACTGAGTGGGCTTACAATTGCCGAAGGTTTCCGTGACGCCGGCAAAGATGTTCTGTTATTTATTGATAATATTTTCCGCTTTACGCAGGCCGGTAGCGAAGTGTCTGCCTTGCTTGGTCGTTTACCAAGTGCCGTTGGTTACCAGCCAAATCTTGCCCAAGAAATGGGCGCTTTACAAGAACGGATTACCTCGACCCGTGCCGGTTCAATTACGTCAGTCCAAGCGGTTTTTGTGCCCGCCGACGATAACACCGACCCTGCACCGGCTACTACTTTTGCTCACCTTGATTCAACCATCGTACTAAACCGGGCGTTGACTGAACTTGGTTTGTACCCTGCCGTCGATCCGCTCGATAGCTCTTCGACTATTCTCGACCCTGAAATCGTCGGAGAAGAACACTACAACGTAGCCCGTGAAGTACAGCGTATTCTGCAGCGTTATAAAGATTTACAGGATATTATTGCCATTCTCGGGCTTGAAGAACTGAGCGACGAAGATAAACTCACTGTTTCTCGGGCACGTCGTATTCAGCGCTTTTTGACACAACCTTTCTTTGTTGCCGAGCAGTTTACCGGCAGTGCCGGTAAGTATGTAAGCTTAGCTGATACGATTGCCGGATTCCGTGAAATCATCGACGGTAAACACGACGACAAACCAGAAAGCGCCTTTTATCTAAAAGGTGATATTTCTGAGGTTACAGAATCAAGCAAAAAGGATAAGAAATAATGACGGATCTTGGTGGCAACAATAAGCCATCTGCCACCGAGCGTTTGTCGGGGGGTGACGAATTTAGGCCAAATATGAATGCTCGCCTTGCGGGAGGCACTGTGATTTTGCCCCACCCAGACGGCAGCCTTAATGATCCCAATAATGCTGAGCTGCAAGAATATCTACGAAGTATTGGCATGAACGGCGCTGCTG
>JAYUBM010000025.1:0-7953 GCA_043740875.1 bacterium
AAAAAACCATTTTTTATCTTGGCTCCTATGGATGACGTCACCGATGTTGTGTTTCGGCAGATTGTGCAGTCCTGCGCCCCCGCCGACCTGTATATGACCGAATTTGTGAATGTCGACGGCTTACAAAGCCCAGGGCGGCATGCTGCCATGAAAAAACTGCGCCATGAAAACGAAGATTACCCGGTGATTGCACAGCTGTGGGGCAAGATGCCCGAAAATTACTATACCAGCGCCCTCGAGATGTTAGATATGGGCTTTTCGGGCATCGATATCAATATGGGCTGTCCCGAAAAATCGATTGTCAAAAACGGCTGCTGCAGTGCTTTTATCCAGCCACAAAACAGGGAACTGGCTGTTGAAATTATCAAGGCAGTACAATCAGCCGTAAATGGCCGGGTTCCGGTGAGCGTAAAAACTAGGTTGGGCTTTAGTGCTGTCGATTACACTTGGCATGAACTGCTTTTAAAGCAGAATCTTAACATGCTAACTATACATGGCCGGACAAGGTCACAGATGAGTAAAGTGCCGGCACAGTGGGAGAAGATTCAGGTGATACGCGAACTACGCGATAAGCTGGCGCCAGATACGCTGATTGTTGGCAATGGCGACGTTCGTGACCATGCACACGGCATAGAGCTGGCTGCAAAACACGGGCTAGACGGCATTATGATCGGACGGGGCATTTTCAGTGATCCGTTTGCATTTGCTGCCCAAAGCCCGTGGGCAAATTACAGCAAACAGCAAAAAATTGCTTTACTTAAAAAGCATGTCGAACTGTTTGCTGTAATTTGGCAAGACGGCGAACGTAACTTTGACACGCTAAAGAAGTTTGCCAAGGTTTATATCAATGGTTTCGACGGTGCCAGCGACGTGCGCGTTGTGGTTATGCAAACAAAATCGGCACCAGAACTGCTTAAACTTATTAAAACCCTTTAAGCCCACGCCCTACCTACCAGTCCCCCACCAGTCACTATACAAAATATAGTGACTGTATGATTTTGTATACTGTATACAGATATGAATACCACGTCCCCCACCGATTGGCGTCCCCTGCTGGCAGCCGAAACCCAAAAAGCCTATTGGCCAACGCTTATTAACTTTGTTAATAACCAACGCGCTAACGGCAAGGTATTTCCGCGATCAGATGATGTGTTCAGGGCGCTGCACCTTACCCCGTATCGGCAGGTTAAGGTGGTTATTTTGGGGCAAGACCCTTACCACAACGACGGCCAGGCGATGGGGCTGAGCTTTTCGGTGCCTGATGGCATGGCTTTACCACCCAGCCTGCTTAATATATATAAAGAACTCGCCGACGATCTGGGTAAAGAACGTCCAGCTAGCGGTGACTTAACTCATTGGGCTAGTCAAGGAGTGTTGCTACTCAACAGCGTGCTGACGGTGCGCGCACACCAAGCGGCCAGTCACCAAGGCAAGGGTTGGGAACAATTTACCGATGCGATTCTAAAAGCCGTCAGCGACAAGCCTGATCACGTAGTGTTTATCTTGTGGGGTGGGTTTGCACGTAAAAAGAAGGCGCTTATCGACACTGCGCGGCATACGGTGATCGAATCGGCGCATCCTTCCCCACTCAGTGCCTATGCTGGTTTTTTTGGCAGCAAACCGTTTAGCAAAACCAATGACGCGCTGTTGGCGCATGGCCAAACACCTATTAACTGGTAGTATGCTGCGCTATCTTTTTGGCAACTTCTTGGCCTAGTGTCTGGCATGAACCAAGTGATAAATGCAGGCCATCCTCACCAGCTTGGGCATACATGGCCGCATCTATAAATTCTATTTTATTGTCACGCGCCAAAGCACTTAATTCGGCAGATAACTTCTTTGATTCTTCACCAGAACTAGTAGCAAAACTATCCGTATAAAACTCCGCAAAACGGGGTGCATCGGGGTTTATATGAATTGGACTCATAATAATTACTTGTGGCTTTTTATCATACGCAGCGTTTGCGTACTGATTAATATCATCAACTAAGCCTAAAATATTCAGCGTTATATTTTTAGCATTGGTTTCATAACTCATTTTTAAATCATTGGTACCAAGCATAATAATAACAATATCCAGCGGATTGTGGCTTTGCAAACAAGGGGCTAAATAAGCCTTACCGTTCCGGCCAATTCTGTCAGGATTATCCAGGTTAACCGTTCTGCCGCCCAAGCCTTCTTCGATTATCTCGTAATCATCTCCAAGTATATTTTGTGCAACCCCGGTCCACCGAACATTGGCCGAATAGCGCCCTGATTTATCCGGCTTTTGGCCCCAGGTATTAGAATCTCCATAACAAAGTATTCGTTTCGCTTTTGGGTTAGTGTTCATAGCCGTGCTTATTACTTCCTGTATTAATAATATCCTGTCGTATGCTTAGTATCCAAAAAAATAAAACTGCGGCAGCAACTATTCCCATTATACGAACAGCGTAGAAAGCACCATGATAACGGAAAGCCCATCCAAGCACTAGGCTTGCCGGTATAGCTACTGCTCGGCCTAATGATGAAAGTACAGATAGCACTGAAGCCCTTAAGTGTGATGGAGTGGCGTGCTGGATTTTGGTTTCAATCTGGTTGACCAATGCAGCAGCAGCAATCGCCTGAACATTGAATAAAATAATTGCTGGCCAGCTGTCCACCAATGACATGACAATAACAGGTAAAGTGGCGCACACGATTAACAGTGTAAGCCGGTTTTGAAGTCTATGGGCTATAAGGCCGCCAATCGCCCAAGTAAATGCATATATCGCCCACACTAAGCCCAATAACTGCGGGGTAGAAATGTATCTTAAAAAGTAAAGCTGTCCAAAGTCTGCTTTGAATACTTCGATGATGGAAAGCATGCTCATAACGATGGCTAAAATACTCAACAAATGTATTTGTGAAATTGTTTTTAAGGCGCCACCCAGCTGTTTCAAGGCTTTTTGCTTTAGCTCCGGTTTATGAAACACCGGTTCACGCAGCGATAAAATTATAAGAATATTAATTAAACACGGGATGACTGAGATGTAAAAGGGAGCTCGAAAACCAAAATGAGCAGCAATAAAGCCACTCATTATGTTCGCCACTCCTGCACCGGCTAAAAACAAAGCATAGGCCCTGCCGTTAACTTTGCTGTACTCACTGGCTTTTGCTTGTTCGTGTAGCGAATCATAGGTTATCGCCTGATATGTACCACTAGTAAAAGTAAAATAAATGCTATACATAAAATAACCAATAATGTAACTTGTGAAAGAATGGCTACTGCCAAGTATTACCGAGCAGGTAGCAAGAGCAATAGCTGATAATGCCAACATACCCTTACGGCTCCATTTGTCAGCCAGCATGCCAGACGGAATGTCTAGTAACAAGCCAAAACCTATCGTTATGACAGTGAGTATACCCACTCCTACGGCATCGATGCCTATCGTGCGCTGAAAAAGCTTTTCGATACCGTACCAAAAAACAAGTCCGGTCAAAAAGTTTGAAATATAAAGTTTATTTATTTGGCTAAGTTTCATGATTATTCGCCCACAACGTGTTCACTTGCATTGGTTTTTATTGCTAGTTTTACACCGCTGCTAATTTCTTTGTTGGTGAGCCACCGCCCGTCGATCTTGCCTAAAATAACGCGGTGATAACGAATATTCTTTTGCCGGATAACTGCTTCTCTTTCATGCGATATGTGGTTTGGGTTACGGCCGCTGGTGCCAGTAACATCATAAAAATCACGGCTGCAATGGCTGGCTGCCATCACCGGAATGTCGGGGCTGGTGGAATGTACCCAACTGACTAACAGCGAAGGCTTGTCGTATTCGTTAATAAATGCCCGAATAGCTTTGTCAAAGGCGGCTTTGTCCGAATAATCGACGACAATGGGTACGATTTTGTCAGAAAAAACTTTTAACGGCAAAAACTTACTTTTTTCACGGCCCACAACCCCGACAATGTCAAAATCCGAGGTAAGTGACCTCACTAAGTCTGCAAGCATGCCGGTGCCGCCAATAACCAGTGCGACATGCAGCGACTTCATGGCTATAAATCTTCTTCGTTAATAAGTGGATAGATATAAAAAGCGACTTCGTCATAGGGGTGCGCCTGTTTCATGGTGGCAATCACCGCTTTTGCTTTGTCGCGGTCGCAGGTTACTTCGATACGTTCTTCTTCAGTAGTTTCGGGTTCACCGGCTTTGCCAATAAAGGGCTTGGCGCTGCTTGAGGGAATATAACGACCTTTGCCAGCACTGGTAAAGCTGCAATAACTATAGTCGCCAATCTGGCCAGCGCCGGCATCGCCAAGGGCCTTACGAACTGCATCGGCATGGCTTGACGGCACAAAGGTTACTAGTATAACTCGCTCCATGTTTGTATTATCCCACAGTTTTGCGGTGCATTGGCTGTTTGACCTAAGCAGTGTGGTATTTGTCGCCCCAGTCGCCCATGGCGGCAAGGATATTTTGTAGTTCGCTGCCTTTTTTGGTCAGGTCATAGCGGTAACGTGGTGGATGTTGGCAGTATAGGTCTTTAGTAACAATGCCGTGCTCAGAAAGCTTATCAAGCCGGGCACTGAGGGTACGGGGGCTGATGCCGCCCAGCGCCAGTTCCAGTTCGCCAAAGGTCATGGCGCCGCTGATTAGTTGGCCTAGTAGCAGTGGTGACCACTTATCGCCAACAATATTCAAGGCTGCCTGAATGCAGCCGGCTCGTTTTTCGACTTTAGTGCAGGGTGCTTTGGCAGTTTGCATAAAAGACATAGTAAGTACAGTATAGCACAAAGTGACTTTACAAAGTATAGTGACTAAGTGTATAGTTGTCGTTAAGTGACTATACAAAGTGTAGTGACAAATAAATAGCTTAAACTGTTCAATTTAAAAGGAGAATTTAAATGAATAAAATTGCAATTATTATAGGTAGTACCCGCCCTGGCCGTAGTGGCGAAAAAGTCGCTAAATGGTTTCATGCGCAAATAAAAGATGCCAATGCAGAATTTGAGATTGTAGATTTGTTAGATTATAACTTACCGCTTTTAGACGAAGCGATGCCGCCGAGCATGAACAATTATCAAAACGACCACACTAAAAAGTGGTCAGCAAAAATTGCCGAATTTGATGGCTACATTTGGGTGACGCCAGAATACAATCACAGCACCAGTGCTGCACTTAAAAATGCCATAGATTACTTATATGTTGAATGGAATAAAAAGACAGTCGGAATTGTCAGTTATGGCAGTTTGGGCGGTGTACGTGCCGCCGAACATCTAAAGCAAATTGCCGGTGAAATGCAGATGCACGACATTCGTAACGGTGTGTATGTGCTGGCACCGTGGGCAGCCTTTGACAAAAACGGTGACGTTAAGCCCGAAAACGTTTTAGGCGATATTGCTGGATTCACCGACGAACTTATCTGGTGGACCGATGCGCTTACAGTAGCGCGTGAAGAAACAACACGGGTTAGTAGTGACTTAAGACAGACGGCCAATGTTTAATAAATTTGGTGCTTTATAAAAACCCGGTGAATTCCGCGTACCAGATATCTTAGCTGTATAAAAGTTATTGCTTTCACATTTGTTTAATGTTGTATTATTATGCTATGCCACCCTGTTGCCACATGTAAAAGTAAGTTTTGTTACAGGCAAGGGGTTTATACTAGATATGTAAACAAGGGAGAATATTTATGGTATGGAATCGTATAAAAGCTTTATTAGCGACAACTGCATTCGCGGTGCCGATTTTGGCTACCGTGCCGGTCCGAGCAGCGGCAGTTACACAATTTGATTTTACTGCCGCTGAATTATCAAACAACTGGGGACCAGAGAGAATTGCGCCATCAGGGTAGGAACAACGTAGCAGAGATACGAATAAATAGTGTACATCCAAGTAGCGCCGCTGCTTCCCTAGCTGACCCATATTATTGGACTGAAGGAATCAAAACATCAAAAGGCCCTGCAGACAATTTTAGTGTTCCAGGTAATTTCGGGAAATCAGTCCAAGTAGATTTGTATCTTGATGCCGCCTGGGATGGTACTGCTGTAAGGGCAGGACTGTGGACAGTTGGCGATAATAATGCGGGCGGAACCGACGCCGGTAACTTCCCGTTTGGTATTGTAGAATTTGCAAATGTATCAGGTTATAAAGGCTTTAGGGTATGGGACGATTCAATTGGTTGGAAGCAAGTACCAGGCTTTACTAGTTTTGGTAAATGGGTCACATTTAATATTACACTCGATCCAGTAGCAGACCAGTATCAGTACTCAATAAATGGAAAACAAGTGGCGACGAGTGCAAGCCCTGCGGTAAGTAAGTATTTGTATAGTGTGCTACTTAACCAGCGTAATTTTGGTAAAGATCCACAAGCAGGTCTAAGCACACCTAGTTATATGGTCCATTGGCAAGGTGGAATCGAAAGTGACGATAGCAAAGACCAGTGTAAAAATGATGGTTGGAAGAATTCAACTTCACCAAAATTCAAAAACCAAGGTGATTGTGTAAGCCACGCAGCAAGCAAAGGCAAAGCAAAAGGCAATCCAGTACTTGCTAACAACCCACAGTTCTAAGTAAAAAATAAGACAGCATTTAAAAAAGCCGTACTATGCGGTTTTTTTAAAATCATGTCGCAATAAGTGTGTACAATTTGGCGTTCTGACTCTGTTAGAATGAGGTCATGAATATAGTATTACCCGATAAAATCAATATATCTGACCAATACAAAGACCAAATAAAAAAACTCGGTGCAACGATATTTGAAGATTTACCCGACCAAGCAGAACTTATCGCTAGAATCAAAGATGCCGAAGTTATTACTGCAAGTTACGTAGATATCACCCCCGACATTATTGATGCGGCACCAAAACTTAAGTACATTGTGGTTCCTGCAGTTGGATACGAATGGGTGGACACAGATTACGCAGCGTCAAAAGGTGTAACAACCCTTAACTGTCCAACTTTTAACAGTCAGGCTGTGGCAGAACATGCCATTACGCTGCTCATGGCTGTGAATCGTAATTTGTTAAGCGCAAGCGATGATCTTCGCGCCGCGCACTGGAATCCGCAATCTATGGTTGGCTATGAACTTGGCGGCAAAACACTAGGGCTTGTTGGTTATGGCAACGTAGGCAGGCGAATTGAAAAAATAGGCGCTGCGTTAGGTATGGACGTGAATTACGTAAACTCCAAATCTACGAGTAACGAGGTTGATTCACTAATCATCAGTTCTGACTACTTAGTCATTTGCGCACCACTCAATAGCAGCACCAAGGGGCTTATTGATAAAAGGCGTCTTGGACTTCTTAAGCCTAGTGCGGTGCTGGTGAATGTAGGCCGTGGGGCAATCGTAGACCAGTCTTATTTAATTGAAGTTTTGCGTCAAAAGAAAATTCGCGGAGCTGGATTAGATGTTTATGACGGTGAGCCGCTAACGGGAATTCCAAATGAAACAATCGTAGAGTTAGCCAATTTGCCGAATGTAATTGCGACCCCGCATATAGCGTACAACACAGTGGAAATTAACAATAAGCAAGGTGCTGAAATCCTTGCAAATCTAGAATCCTGTATAGCAGGCAAACCTATAAATGTCGTTAAACAGGCTGATATCAATTAGTATTTTTTGGAACCAAGTCTACGAACAGTTTACGGGCTGGCATAAAGCGTATTTTGCAACTAAAAACCTCTCTAATTTATAGTACCAGACAACACATGAACCCCTAGACGCCAGTACCGTAATTGCAGAATAATTAAATAACTTGTATAATATATTTAATGGTTGAGTTTCAAGGATTTGTTTTTGATATAGATAAAACAGCAGTGCCTAATGGCGCTCAGACTGTAGAATCTTTAGTATTACGTGATGCCTTCGCTTCTTTACCTGAAGATGTTATTGCTATTGCTGCAACGGGTCGTTCACCTGAGTTCGCGTTACCTATAACGCGCGCTCTAAGTCTTAAGCACGAAAGCGTAGTTGCTAACGGAGCCTTAAT
>JAYUBM010000026.1:0-2344 GCA_043740875.1 bacterium
AACAGTTTTTATTGGAATTCAGATTAAACCGCAAAAAATTACAAAAGTAACCCAGCTGTTATCTACCCCGTCAAAAACAGCGGTAAAGAATCCCTTAAGGACAACGATGCGCAACTTTACAAATCAAGATTTTGCAACATTCTATAGTTCATTCGCGTACCCAAACACATCTGAGATAGTAGTTCCCCCCAAAATTACCGATAACCCTGAAGCTGATAAAAAAATCCAAACTCTTGCTGTTGCGCGTGGCTTTAAACTGCGCAGCGCCCCCGTTGTGCCACCGGTTTTAGTAGATGACGGGTACTATCTGCAACAAAAAGCAGTTGAACCACTATTAGAAATGCAGAAGGCAGCCAAAAAAGCAGGCCTTGCACTGACGCTTATTGCAGCTTTTCGTTCTATTGACGAACAGCGCGATCTATTTATGTCGCGTTTGAGCGCAACGGCTACGGCAGTGGCTGCCGGTACTGCAGATGCATCCGTTAATGAAACTTTGAACGTCACTGCCCCTCCGGGGTATTCCAGACACCATAATGGCTTTACCATAGACCTTGCCTGCGGGTCGGTCGGCGGATTGGCGTTTTTAACCACTAACTGCTATAAATGGCTGGGAGATAATAATTTTGCAAACGCAAAAAATTATGGCTGGATTCCAAGTTACCCGCAAGGTGCAACTTCTGTTGGGCCAGAACCAGAACCGTGGGAATACGTTTGGGTAAGCCGCGGAGCCCTTTTACAGTAATATTCGTTCGACGTGCAACTATGAATTGGTACAAGTTGCATATCCAACACTAGCTTGACACTAATTCAAGGCCGCTTTAGCCTAGTCCAACCGTATTAAAATGTATTATTACAACAAGTATTAACAGAGGGGGTTATTAAGTAACTTATGTTAGTACATTTATTGTTGGCTTGTTGGTTTAGAATACGTATATGGGATCACGTTACTCGCAGTGGCATAAGTTACCCTTACTATTAGTGCTTATGGTAGTTTTGCTTGTAGCTATAGGTATTTGGTATATTCGGACTGAAAAAGTAGTAGCACCAACAATGACTGCACAAAACAAGCCTTCACAAAAAGCTGGCTTACCCAATGTGACGTTACCAAAACTGACCCGCCTGATAGCAACCGGCGATTTTATTGGTCACGAGGCGCTTAATAATGCTGCCAAACAAAATGACGGTAGTTACGATTATTCCACTTTTATGGATCAAATGAAACCAGTTATGCAAAAGGCACAAATACGTTTTTGTAACCAGTCGACGCTTATTGGTGGGGAAAAATTCGGAGTCACTGGCTATCCGTCATTTAATGCGCCTGCTGAGTTTGCTGCCAATATGGCTGATCTAGGTTGTAATGTGATCAATACGGCTTCGAACCATAGTAGCGATAAAGCACAGGCAACAATCGATGCGAACGTAAGCATCTGGGCGCCTTTTAAAAATATATTGGCTGTAGCCGGACAAAATGCTACTCAAGTACAACATGACGCGGTACATTATTTTGAAACAGGCGATGGGTTAAAATATGCGTTTTTAGCGTATACGACATATAGTAATGCGCCACCTGCTAACCCGTACGGTGTAAATATGTATAGCCGTGAATTTGCTAGCCGGCAGATAAATGAAGCAAAAGTGAACGGTGCCAAGTTTATTATAGTCAGTATGCGTTGGGGAACAGAATATTCACCTAATATAAATAGCGCACAAACGATCGAAAGCCAGTATTTAGCCGATAAAGGTGTTCAGCTTGTCTTGGGCCATGGTACACATGTTCTAGAACCTGTTAAGCGTTTAAAGGGCTCGGCTGGTAACGATACTCTTGTGTGGTACAGTCTTGGGAACTTCTTGCATGCCCAAGAAGAGGCCGAAACCCTTTTTAATGGAGTCGCTGTTATAGACATTGACCCAGAAACTGCAGCTATAACAAGTGTGGGTTTTTTACCTACATATATGCATTATGACTGGACCGCAGCCCAAGCCGCCAGCCATAATTTGCTGGCCCGGCATAATTTCGAACTCGTCCCGGTCGAGAAAGCCTCCGCTTTATTTGCTGTGTCGCAGTTAAAAACAACCCTTGTAGCTCAACAGTCACGGATAACATCGGCTTTGAATACGTTTACTGAAGTAAAAATACTTTCGCTTAAAGATTTTGGCTTATAAATAATCAGGTGCGGCACCTAGCCCAAAAAATTCTTCGAGAGTTTTTATACCAGACGTGTGCATTTCGAGCGACAATTCACGTCCAACGTAACGGTAATGCCAAGGTTCGAACATATAACCTGTCGTTGATTCTTTATCATTTGTATAGCGAAGTATAAAACCAAATTTATAAGCATTTTCG
>JAYUBM010000027.1:0-2337 GCA_043740875.1 bacterium
GGTACACCAACGGCATTCTTGTTAGCATTCAGCATTATAGTGGTGTGGGGCATAACAGGACCAATTTTCCATTTTTCAGATACCTGGCAGCTGGTAATTAATACAGGTACAACCATTGTGACGTTTTTAATGGTATTTTTGATCCAAAATACCCAAAACCGCGATAGTAAAGCCATACATCTTAAAATAGACGAACTTATCCGTAGTAGCAGTGCCCGGAATTCGTTTTTAGACCTTGAAGACACCACTGATGATGAGCTTGCCATGCTCGACCGTGAATTTCATGACTTGTCGCAGAAGCAACAAACCAGCGACGCTTTGCATAAATTACATTCTAAATTACAGATAGAACACAAACGGCGTCACGAACATGCCGCTAAAATAACCATTCCCAAAACTGAATCTACAGCGAGACATTAAAAAGTGGCAGACATAATAAAAAAGATAGCTGAATCACCCTCGATTGTATTAAGCGACACGATAAAGCGATCAGAAGAATTCGGCAAAAAACTACCTAATCCGCAGCTTTTGCGCCGGTCTAAAGATTATTGGCATTTACTGGGACCTGGGCTTACAACGGGTGCTTCGGACGATGATCCTTCGGGCATTGCCACGTATTCACAAGCAGGTGCAAAATACGGTTATTCGTTTTTATGGCTGGCCGTTTTTACCTTGCCGCTAATGGCTGTTGTGCAAGAAATGTGTGCCCGGATTGGGCTGGTCACCGGCCAAGGCTTAGCCGGGAATATCCGCAAGCATTATTCGCGCCGTGTGTTATACTCCTGCGCCGGTTTACTGTTTGCGGCCAATGCCTTTAATATTGGTGCCGATTTAGGTGCTATGGCAAAAGCAACCCAGTTACTTGTACCTCGATTAAATTACGCGGCACTTACCGTCGGCTTTACCGTCATTTGCTTGGCGCTGCAAATTTTTACGCCCTATGCCCGCTATGCTAAGTATCTAAAATGGCTGGCACTTGTACTACTTACTTATATATTGTCGGCGATTTTAGCAAAACTTAACTGGTCAGATGTTTTGCATAGCGCAGTGACGCCGCATCTCACTTTTAACCGTGACCAAATTTTGTTGGTCAGTGCCGTGTTAGGTACGACTATTTCACCGTATTTGTTTTTTTGGCAAACTTCCCAAGAGGTCGAAGAAAATATCTTAGAAGGAAAAACATCGATTGCCTTGCGGCGAGGCGCAACGAAACTAGAGGTTATAAAAATGCGTATAGATGTTTGGACAGGTATGATTTTATCTAACGTTGTTATGTTTTTTATTATTGCAGCTTGCGGCGGCATCTTGTTTACTCACGGTATAACCGAAATCACCACAGCTTCGCAGGCGGCCGAAGCTTTGCGGCCATTTGCCGGTAACGCGACTTATTTTTTGTTTGCTATTGGCATTATAGGTACCGGTTTGCTGGCCATACCGGTATTGGCTGGTTCAAGTTCGTACGCTTTGGCTGAAAGTTTTAAATGGCGCGAAGGTATGTACCGTAAACTCAAGGAAGCCAGTGCTTTTTATGGGGTTATTATTATCTCTATGTTTGTGGGTCTGGGTATTAACTTTTTGGGGATCGACCCTATTAAGGCGCTGATATATTCGGCTATAGCCAATGCTTTGGTTGCACCAGTTGTGCTTGTTTTGATAGTGCGCATGAGCAGTAACAAAAAAATCATGGGGCAGTGGGTCAATAGGCCTCTGGTAACAGGCTTCGGGTGGTTTATAACGGCAGTTATGGCAGTTGCGGGCATTGCTGCGATTATTGCTTTGTTGTAGAACAAGCAGGCGCAAAAACCAGCACAATGTTCTTTAGTTCCTTAGGTTTCACCTCGAGAGGATTAACATTTTGCACACATACTGGGTAGCCCTGTTTGTCATACTGGTCGGGTACTTTTAACATAAGCCGAAACTCATAATCAGAAGGGTTACTTAAAGATGATACCGTTTTACCAGTAGCCTTTATACGATACCCATAATCATCAAACCCTGTAGTTGGTATAGGCGTTAGCACGCCACTTTTTAGCACGACGTTTGATTTTTGTATTTGTAATAATAGTCTTCCGCCCGACAACTCCATGGCTACAACTTGAGGCATGAGCGAACGCATACCTGCTTGTTTTGCCTTTAGTTCTTCAATGGTTTTTATTATTGCAGTAAATCCCTCAAATTCATGTAAAACTTCTTGTATTTTTGCCGAGGTATTAAGTGAGCCAAGAAGTTTATCGGGAGAAAAATCTATAATGGTGTCTTCTAAAGGCACCGCTTCTGTTTCTACAGTTGTGCTCATGCCAAGTGCAGCACAGGCATGGATACGCTGTATATAATTTT
>JAYUBM010000028.1:0-2319 GCA_043740875.1 bacterium
GCCTGCCGCAAGGCGGATATCTCGGTTATTGGCGTCAGCTGGGGGTTAGCTGGCATAGAAGGGTTCGGCAAAACGCCACCGGATATTTTAGTGCATGTACCGATTGAACTTGTTGATGCAATTGGTAGCCTGTAATGCGGTGTGGCGCGACTGTGCTTTGAAAAATTTATCGAATTTTAGGATTGTGGGCCATGGTGATATTTGCCCCCAGACGCTATAGAATGTGACCGGTACAGCTGTTCGATCAAAAATAAACGGACTAGTTGGTGCGGTAATACCATTTGGCTTAAAGACAGCACCATATCGGCGCGCTGCCGCAGAGATTCGCTCACGCCAAACGCGCCGCCAATTACAAAGCAAATATTTTTTTCGCTTGTGTATAAAAGTTCAAGCTTTTCGCTAAAATTTTCAGAGGTCATCTGATCCCCGCGTTCGTCGAGTAAGATAACGTACTCAGTTTGTTTTAAGTTTGTGGTTATACTATTAGTCTCGGCAGCGATAATTACTCCACGTTTTTGATTGCTGTCAGTTTTGGGTGGCATAATGTGCCACACAATTTGCAAGGTGCGGTTCAAGCGTGATTCGTAATCATTGATCAAAGGTAGCAATAGCTTATCGTGACTACGGCCAACCGCTATGATTCGTATCTTGCGTGCCATGACTAACAGAGTACCACAGATACTCTACAGTATAAATTTAGCACTCTTGACACGTGAGTGCCAGTGAAGTTATACTGGACATGTTAGCTCATATAACTAACATTCAAGGAGGGATATTATGAGTTCAGCTGTTACATCCCACATAAGTGAACTGATCGAACAAGTCATGTTGTACCGGGATCAGGGTCAATGGGACAAATTAGAACAATGCTTTGTTGAAAAACCATTTATAGATGACGAGGCACTTACCATGCAAGCGCCGAGTGAGCGCACCAGTAGCTCGGCAATCTACAATTGGCGTAGAGTTGTGCGCGACTTTTATTACAGTGCACGGCACAAAATGGGAACCTCAAAGATCGAGCGGACTGGCCGCAAAGAAGTCGCTGCTGAAAGTGAGTACGAAGCCCGCTATTATACCGCAAAAGGCAACACACGCTATGTACTTAAGATGCAGGGCGTTTATAAGTACACCTTCAAAAAGGTAGCCGGACGTTGGAAAATATCCGATATGCGTTTGAACGTACTATCGCGCTCACTCGAACCAATCGGCGTTTAAGTAAACAAAACCAATAAAAGTAAGGAGGCGGTTTTTAGAAACCGTCTGTTTGCATTTTAAGCCAAAGCTTATAGGCTAAGTGAGCATGCAAAATTTAAGGCAACAGTCATATATACTGTAAGCATGAACGTTTTGCTGGTATATGCACATAGCGAATACAATTCTTTTGTTGCAGCTTTAAATAACACCGCCCAAGAAGTACTTACACAGGCAGGGCATACAGTGGTGGTGTCGGACTTATACGGCGTGGGGTTTAACCCCGTTGCCGGTAAATATGATTTTACACAGTTAAGCGGCGATCATTACAATTATATGTTTGAACAACAGCATGCAGCCGGCCAAGACTGGGCTTATTCACCAGATATTGTAGAAGAAATTCAAAAAATACAAGCCGCGGAGGTTATTTTGTTTCATTTTCCGTTGTGGTGGAGCGGGCCACCGGCAATTTTGAAGGGTTGGTTTGACCGAGTGCTGACTATGGGTACAGCTTGGGATGGCGAACACATCTTTAGCACCGGCAAATATCGTGGTAAAATAGCCGGCGTAACGGTTTCGGTCGGTGAGCCCGAAAGCTACTATCGTCCGGATGGCGTGCAAAAAGCTACTGTGCAACAAATATTGTACCCGGTACTGCATGGCACCTTAGCGTTTTGTGGCTTTAATGTCCTTGAGCCTTTTGTAGCCTATGGCTTGACGGCAGCCAATGAATTTTCGATAAGCGAACAACTGCGTTCCTATAAAGAGCGTTTAGAAAAACTCGAGACCTATCCTAAATTTATTTATAAGTACTAACTTTTGTCGTCGAAAGGCAAAATAATTATAACGGACTGTCTTTTAGCCCTAGCAGCCAGCCCACAAAAGTACTTATGGGGTGTATCAAAAACCAGATGAGCCCAATCCACCAGTAACTGTTATGTGGCAAATCTACCACGATTGAACTGAGTAATAATCCGCCGATAATATAATCAGTTTGATCAAAAGGAAACCAAGTACCACCTGGTTTTACGCCAAGCTGGCGCTTGAAAAAACTTTTGATTGCGTCAAAACCAAGCGCCCCAAAGCCAAACAAAAAGCCCAGCAGTAAAACGTTTATTGTTTGGTAAT
>JAYUBM010000029.1:0-2310 GCA_043740875.1 bacterium
GGTGGCATGATGACCAACCAAAAAACCATTGGCGGCCGTATCAAGCACCTCAAAAGTCTCGAAGAGCGTATGGCTAATGGCGAACTGGCTGCAAAGTACAACAAACTCGAAGTACAGCGTTTTGCCGAAGAAATCGAAGAAATGAACGTACTTTATGGTGGAATCAAAAACATGGCTGCCAAAGTTGGCGCGGTGTTTGTGGTTGACGTCCAAAATGATAAAAACGCTATTTCCGAGGCAAAAAAGCTCGGTATACCTGTCATTGCTATTACTGATACCAATGTTGACCCTTCGGATATTAATTACCCGATTCCTGCCAACGATGATGCCGCAAAAGCCGTGAAACTGATCTTGGGTTATATCCAAACTGCTATCGAAGAAGGCAAGGGAACAGCTGGTAAAAATGCCGATGACGCAGCGACTGCTGCTAAAAAAGCCGACGACGCTAAAACAGCTGCAGCCGAAAAAGCAGCTTCTAAAACTGAAGTTGTAGAAGCTGTTAAAAGCAATGGCTAATTTTAGGACCTTCACAAAATGCGCATTTTGGGCGTAAAGCAGGGATCAAAAAAATTTCACCGTACTAGCGTACGATTCAACTTTTGTGCTCAGTCTTCATTTCAGGTTGCACTAATGTGTGAAACTCCCAGGTTATCAAAGTAGAAGTACAAAGTAATATTTGAAAGGAAACATATTATGGCAATTGATATTGATACAATCAAACGACTCAAGGAATTAACTGGTGTTGGCCTGACTGACGCCAAAGCCGCACTTACCTCAGCAAACGGCGATTTTGATAAAGCGCTAGAAGCTATGCGCAAAAAAGGCCAGACTAAGGCCGAAAAGCGCGGCGAGCGCGAAGCTCGTGCCGGTGTGATTGGTAGTTATGTGCATGACAACCGCATTGGTGTATTAGTAGAAGTTAACTGTGAAACTGACTTTGTAGCCCGTAACGAAAACTTTACCGAACTCGTAAAAGACCTCACGCTGCATATTGCAGCCAGCGCACCTGAATTTGTGAGCGTTGCGGACATACCGAGCGAAGTGCAGGCAGCCAAAAAAGCCGAATTCACTGAAAAAGTGATTGCAGAAGGCAAGCCAGAAAAAATCGTACCAAATATTGTCGAAGGCATGCTTAAAAAGTACTATGCCGAACGCTGTTTACTCGACCAACCATTTGTTAAAAATCCTGACCAAACCGTCGATTCCCGAGTCAAAGAAGCCAACGCAATCTTGGGCGAAAACATCGTAGTTCGCCGCTTTAGTCGCATCCAACTTGGCGAAATAGCTTAAGTATTTAATAGAAATCTGTTTGAACAGAATTGGTTTAGCATAGTTACGCGCACAAAATTCCTACAACAAGACTTCATGCGTGCTGTAAACTAAAAACAGCAACCCATACACTAAGAGGAGAAACATGAACCCACAAGACAGTGTCGGACAAGCAGATGATAAATTCAAAGCTCAGGTAGTTCATTTTGAACAAGAATTAAAAAAGTTGCGTACCGGCCGCGCCCATGCCAGCATGCTCGACGGGGTAATGGTGGTTGCCTACGGTACGTCCATGCCGCTAATCCAAGTTGGGACCGTCAGCGCGCCCGAAGCACAGCTGCTGCAGATTACTCCTTTTGACCCTGGCAATATACAGGCTATTGCCAGTGCCATCCGCGACAATCCAAGCTTAGGGCTTAACCCAAGTGATGATGGCCGAGTGGTGCGTATTCCTATTCCGGCCCTCACTACCGAACGCCGCACGGCTATCGTAAAGCAACTGGGCGAAAAGGTAGAAGATAGCTTGATCGCTATGCGCCAAGTCCGCCATGATGCACTCGACAAAGTCGAACAAGCTAAAAAAGCCAAAGATATTGGTGAAGACGAGGCCAAGCGCCTGCAAAAAGTGGTTGATGAAGCCATGAGCAAGGCAAAATTACAGATTGATTCGCTAGCCAAGCAAAAAGAAACCGAAATTATGAAAGTCTGATAAATGGCTAAAGGTTCACTTCTTCCTGAACACCTGGGTTTGATACTCGATGGCAATCGCCGCTGGGCCAAGGCCAAGGGACTTAAATCGGTTGATGGGCACAAGGCTGGCGCTGAAAACTTTAAAAAAGTTTCACTCGCCGCTTTCGAACAGGGGATAAAGGTCGTGAGTGCCTATGTATTTTCTACCGAAAATTGGCAGCGTTCCGAAGAAGAAGTGTCGTTTTTGATGGCCCTAATTGTCAGGGCAGTCGAACTGCACCTAGAAGAATTTCATAAAAAGAATATCAAAATCGTTGTGTTGGGCGACCGTAGTAATTTAAAACCAGCTGT
>JAYUBM010000030.1:0-7636 GCA_043740875.1 bacterium
TTACTGCAGTTTGCAATTATGCAATGGGTTATGGCCGAACTTGGTAATCAAGAAACTATACAAAAAATCATCACCGACAATAACCTTGATGTTAGTAGTAAGCCTTTTACGCCAATACTACCGCCTGCTATGATTCGTACCGAGGCATACGATGCAATGGACAGGCTGGAGCCTCGAGATGAAAGATATAAGGTTGGTTCAGAAGAAGATGATCTTTGGCTTCAAGGCAGCGCAGAGCATACATTAGGTAGCATGTACTGGAATGAGATGTTACCAGTTTACGATTTGCCAATTCGTTATATAGGCTTTTTGACAAGTTTTCGTCGTGAAGCTGGAACATACGGTAAAGATACCGAGGGAATTATTAGGATGCATCAGTTCGATAAGCTCGAAATGGAAGTTTTCAGTACTGCCGATAGTGGTCCACAGGAACATTTACTGTTAGTTTCAATTCAGGAGTATCTGGTTCAGAAGCTAAAGTTACCATATCAACTCCTTCAAAAATGTACTTTTGATATCGGAAAGCCCAACTCGCGGGGAGTTGATATTGAAGTTTGGATGCCCGGACAGGGTAAGTATCGAGAGACCCACACTGCTGATTACATGACGGACTATCAGTCCCGAAGGCTCAACACAAGGTATAAAGCAATGGGTGGAGACGATAAGTTTACTAAAGGGGCAGTAGCATTTGTACACACAAACGATGCGACCGCATTTGCACTTGGCCGTATTATGGTTGCAATAATTGAAAATTATCAAACTGCCGATGGAAGCATAAAAGTTCCAGAAGTGTTAAAACAATATATGGGGGGCAAGGCAAGCATATGAAAGTAGACATAGTTGGCATCCATCTACAACTCGAAGAAGATTTAAAAAAGTATATCAATAAAAAACTCGAAAAACTCGAACATTATATTCCGCGCCATGCCCGTGATTCTGCCCACGCCGAAGTAAAACTGAAGGAATCCCACGCTAAAAATAAACGTCAGTTTACCTGCGAAATTATCCTCACACTACCCCAAGAAAAAATTATGGTGAGCGAAAACACTTTAAATATTTTTGCAGCCGTTGATATTGCCGAAGAAACTCTCAAGAATCGGCTTAAAAAGTATAAAGAAACCCGAGTATCTGAAAAGTCAGGCCGTAAAGATCGTAAAGTTCGCAGTTTCCTGGGTAAAATACTTTCGCGCTGATAAGGGTAATTAAGGTATACTGTATACCGAATGACATGCGAGCGAGTGGGCACTGCAGCAGGGCGCGAATCTCTGCGGTCAGTAATATATAAATTACCTCAAGGAATTAAGCACAGCCTATGAAAAAAATCGTTAAACGAGTCTTGGGCGATCCACAAGTAAAAACTCTTAAGCGACTTAAAAAGCGTATTACGCTCATTAATGCGCTTGAGCCTAAATATAAAAAACTATCAGATGCAGAGTTGGCAAAACAAACTAATGTGCTCAAAAAGCGGCTCGAAGGCAAAGATACGCTTGATACTATTTTGCCAGATGCCTTTGCCATTGTCCGTGAAGCTGCCAGCCGCCTGCTTGGACAGCGTCATTATGATGTGCAGTTAATTGGTGGCATGGTCTTACACGAAGGCAAAGTTGCCGAAATGAAGACCGGTGAAGGGAAGACGCTGGTTGCTACGCTAGCCGTATACCTAAACGCCCTAACCGGAAAAGGTACGCATGTGGTGACTGTTAATGAATATCTTGTGCAGCGTGATGCTGGCTGGATGGCCCAAGTATATAGCTTTTTAGGCCTCACAACCGGTGTTATTATCCCTGATCATTCATATGTATATGACAACAGCTATACCAACGATGAACATGAAGATGAAAGATTTCGGCATCTTCGTCCAGCAACCCGCCAAGAGGCCTATCAGGCTGATATAACTTATGGCACTAATAACGAGTATGGCTTTGATTATCTGCGCGACAACATGGTCCGGGAAACTGATCAGCTGCGTCAAAGGCCACTAAACTTTGCTATTGTTGATGAAGTCGATTCAATTTTGATTGACGAAGCCCGTACACCACTCATTATTAGTGCTAGCGCAACAGCAAGCGGCAGCGCATATGCCCAGTTTGCCAAGCTCAGCCGCCAACTCAAAAAAGACCAACATTTTAAAGTCGACGAAAAACAGCGTTCTGTCGTTTTGACAGACGAAGGTGTCGAATACATCGAAAAAGCTCTGGGTATTCCAAACCTATACGACACTGCAAATATTCGTACCATTTATCACCTCGATCAGGCTCTCAAAGCTCACGGCTTATTCAAGCGCGACAAAGATTATGTCGTTACCAAAGACGGCGAAGTTGTCATTGTCGATGAATTTACCGGTCGTTTGCTAAAAGGCCGGCGTTACAATGAAGGTCTTCACCAGGCTATCGAAGCCAAAGAAGGCGTCGAAGTCCAAGAAGAGTCCATGACACTGGCTACGATTAGTTTTCAAAACTATTTTAGGCTTTACGCCAAACTTTCGGGTATGACAGGTACGGCTGAAACCGAAAGCGAAGAATTCCACATGATTTATAAACTGGATGTCGTACAAATTCCACCTAACCGAAAATTGTCCCGAACCGACCGACCCGATCGGATTTATCGTACCGAATCTGGTAAGTTCAAGGCTATAGCCCGTGAAGTGAAAAGGCTACATACAAAAGGTCAACCGGTACTTTTGGGTACGGTTTCTATCGAAAAAAATGAACTTTTATCCGAACTTCTCAAAAAACAAGGTGTCCCACACCAGCTCTTAAATGCAAAAAACAACGAGCGCGAAGCCAAAATTGTGGCCGATGCCGGTAAAAAAGGTGCCGTAACTTTGGCTACAAACATTGCTGGCCGTGGTACCGACATTGTGCTCGACGCCGGAGTTACCGAACTAGGCGGTTTATTTGTTCTTGGCAGTGAAAGGCATGAATCACGCCGTATCGATAACCAGTTACGCGGCCGTTCTGGCCGTCAGGGTGATCCAGGCGAAAGTCAGTTCTTTGTAAGTACAGAAGACGATCTGATGCGTATTTTTGGTGGCGACCGGATTGCCGCTATTATGAACCGGCTAAAAATAGATGACGAAATTCCTATTGAAAACCGGGTTATAAGTAAGAGCCTTGAATCGGCCCAAAAGAAAGTTGAAGGCTTCAACTTTGATATGCGTAAAAATGTCGTTGAATATGACGATGTCATGAACCGCCACCGTAAAGCAACCTACAGCATGCGGCGCGAAATATTGCACCAAGCCGAAATTGCCGGCCGTGTCCGCGAATTTATAAAGGACGAGGCAAAAACACTGACACATTCACCGCAGTCACTTACTGCTGGATTCGACAAAGTTATCACTGATGTTTTTCCGCTCGCTGATACCGATCTCGATAGGCTCTTTGACCTCGAATCTGCCAAGTTCCAAGAAGGTTTAACTAGTATTGCGCTAGAAAGTTACAAAGAAAAAGAAGAAGAATTTGGTTCTGAAACAATGCGAAAAGTTGAGCGCGATATATATTTGCAGGTTTTGGATAATTTATGGATGCAACATCTTGAAAATATGGATCATTTGCGTGAAGGCATCCACTGGATTTCAGTAGGCCAACGAGATCCACTGGTTGAATACCGGCGCCAAGGCCAACATTTGTTCGAAGCAATGCAACAAGATTTGCGACATGAAACGCTTAAATCGTTATTTAATGCTGCACCGGCAAACTTCGATGATCTGGATCAGCCGATCGAAACCGAGCTGACGTTAGCCGCCCGCCAATCTGTGGATAACGCCGACAAAATATTAGATACCACCGAATTTGAAGAACAAGATTTTGTAAGTGCCAAAAGTGCAGTTGCATCTGCTGCCCAAAAACAGAACAAAAAACGTAAATCCCGTAAGGCAGAACGACAGCGAAAAACAAAAGGTAAAAAGCGCAAATAAGTTATTAATTAGAGCCATGATAAGCGTGGTTCATTAAAGTAGCTGGGGTATATTAACTATGAAGCACACCACCGAAGAAGTTATACTGAAAAACGGCCTGCAAGGGCTCGTTATTCGGATCCCAAACACATCTGTTGTTAGTATCGAAATCAGCTTTCGGGCTGGTGAATTTTTGCTTAGCCGCGAAAAATGGGAAACTGCACATTTGATGGAACACTTGATGCTCGGGGCCAATAGCAGTTATAAAACCTCGCGGGCTTTTCAGTCAGAACTTGAAAAAAATGGTGCATATAGTAATGCTAGCACCAGTGTATATGACATAACTTATGAAATAGAATGTGCTTCATTCGAAGCTGACAGAGTTATCGGCTTACTGGTAAGGGCACTTGAAAAACCGGTATTTAATAAAAGTGAATTTAAAGCCGAATTTGGCAACGTTTCAGAAGAATTGGTAGGACGTTCCAATAATCATTTTCGTGCTCTAAACCTAGGACTACGTCAATCACTTAATCTGTTTGGATTGACCGACCAAGAAAGAGTCGACCTAATTCATAATGTGACACCGGACGATGTAAAGTTACATTACTTGCAAACGCACAGTAATCAAAATGCCCGTTTTATTATTGCCGGAAATATCAAAAAGTCCCAACTAGACATTCTTGAAACACTGCGTTTACCTTCAAACACGGCTCGTATAAGCTTGCCCGAAGAAACGCCAAGTGCAAGCAAATCACCACTAGTTATTACGCGGGCGGATGTACCAAACTATTATTTTTATATTGATACTTATGCTGGCCGGCTTTTAAATCACGAAGAACGCGACGGACTTGCCCTAGCAAGTGTTTTATTGACAGATACACTCCATTCAAAATTATTAGGTACCGCCCGTGAACACGGCCTTGTTTACGCCATGGGTTCGGGTGTGCAACACATAAAATCTAACAGTAGTTTCTGGCTTGGTGCACAGGTTAGTAAAAAGAACAGTAAAGCTTTATTTGCGCTTATTGTAGAGGTACTGCAAGATTTTGCAACAAAAGGAGTCACTGCGGCCGAACTCGATGCTGCAAAACAATATATGCTCGGAAAACACGAACGATCAGCGCAAACAGTTTCGGGCACGTTGTCCCGATATTCAGAAAATTATTACCAGAATGACAACATAGAAGATGAAAAAAATTACGATGAAAGGCTTTCGAAAATAACCAACGAACTTCTTATAAAGACATTCCAAGCAATGTTAACCGGCGACGCGTGGGCACTCGGATTATTGGGTTCGTTTGTTGGCACTGAAGCGCAAGATCTTTACGACTCATTAGCGCCATTATTTAATAAATATGACTAAAACTATTTGCATTTTTTTGCTTGCATAAACACCGTATAGATTTCACGATTCCGCTCCTATATACTTAAAACAATGATGGAAGACTTCAAAAAACAACTCGTCGAACTTAACTTATCATTCATGAATACTATGACCCGCGTGCCGCTAGACGTGCTTGCTAGTAAAAACAAACAACTTCAAGCAGAAATGACACAACCAGGTTTTTGGCAAGATACCACTAATGCCCAGGCCGTGTCTCGGGAACAGTCAAAGTTAGCTGCAAAAATATCTTTTTGGAATGATATGAATAAGCAGTTAAAAGATTTGCGTGAGCTAGCTGAACTTAACGATGAAACATTGCAGAGTGAATTAAAAAAACAGTACGATTTGTTGTATAAGCAATTTGGCGTAGCCAAACGTGAACTTGAATTTAGCGGTGTATATGATGAATACGATGTGATAATCCGCATTTTAGCCGGTGCTGGCGGAACGGATGCCCAAGACTGGGCCGGAATGCTCCTGCGCATGTATGTACGCTGGGCCGAAAGCCACCAACTAAAAGCCAGCATACTCGAGGATTCACCCGGTGAAGAAGCGGGTATGAAGAGTGTCACGCTAGAGATCTCTAGTGGAAGTTACGTGTATGGTAAGTTGCGTGGTGAGCACGGCGTGCACCGTTTGGTGCGGCTCAGCCCCTTCAATGCCGATTCGCTTCGTCAAACCAGTTTTGCAAGAGTAGAAGTCATGCCAAAAATTGACCGCCAAGGCGAAGTCGAAATTGATGAAAAAGAACTAAAAATAGACGTTTACCGCAGTGGCGGCAAAGGCGGCCAGTCGGTGAATACAACCGATTCGGCCGTTCGCATTACCCACATACCAACCGGCATAGTGGTAGCGATTCAAAACGAAAGAAGCCAATTACAAAACCGCGAAACCGCCATGACAATATTACGCTCAAAATTAGCGGCACTTATTTCTGAACAGCATAAAGAAAAGGTCAGTGATTTACGTGGCCCAAATGAACAGGTAGCTTGGGGTAATCAAATCCGCAGTTATGTACTGCATCCCTATAAAATGGTAAAAGATTTACGAACAAACCATGAAACCAGTGATACACAAGGCGTGCTTGATGGGGATATTGACGGTTTCATCGACGCTTATTTAGAACAAATTCAGTAAGTCGCTAATTAAAAAAATTGTACCTTCATATATATTGAGTATGAAGTATTAATCAGCCGTTACGCTACGCTATTTAAAAGTTTGCTATAATAAAGGTAATGATTCTTTTAGACCGAGTGACTAAAACTTATGATCGCAAAGGATCAGCCCTCGAACGCATTAGTTTACATGTAGAACCAAAAGAATTTGTTATTATTGTTGGCGCAAGCGGTGCAGGCAAAAGTACACTTCTAAAACTACTTACCCGAGAAGAAAAACCTACCAGTGGCAAAATAGTTGTTGGTGGCATAGATTACGAACGCTTAAAAGACAAAGATATACCATATTTGAGGCGTAAAATAGGAGTAGTGTTTCAAGATTTTAAACTATTGCCTGGCAAAACAGTATTCGAAAACGTTTCTTTCGCACTCGAAATTGTCGGTCTTTCTAACAAAGAAATCCGGCATACTGTACCAAAGGTACTTGATCTTGTGGGCTTAAAAGGGAAAGAAGATAATTATCCCGGCGAACTTTCCGGTGGTGAAAGACAACGTGTTGCTATTGCTCGCGCTGTGGTCCGGCAACCCAAAATATTAATTGCCGATGAGCCAACAGGGAACCTGGATCCAAAACACGCCTGGGACGTCATTCGTGTGCTTGAAAAAATAAACCGCTATGGCACCACCGTTATTCTGACTACACACAACCAAGAAATTGTTAATAAACTGCGACGCCGAGTGGTGACCATTAGTGACGGTCATATAGTGAGTGACCAAGCCGGTGGAACATATAAAGGTGACGCTTAAAACCATGAAACGCCATTTAATTAGTTTTTGGCGTATTTGTAAATCTGGTGGCAAAAACTTTTTGCGTAACACATGGCTTTCGGTCGCTGCAACAGCTGTCATGATGGTGGCCCTTACTATAATGTTAACAGCAGTGGTGCTGAATGTAACCACGCGTAATGCTGTAAAAGAACTCTCAAAAAAAATTAAAGTCACAGTGTATCTAAAAGAAGACGTACCAGAGGCACGCCGCACATTAGTTGTTAACCGCTTAAAAGGCGAACCAGGTGTCGCCGGGGTGGATTTTGTTAACCGCCAAGAAGCCAATCGACGATTTAAAACCAACCAAAATCAGAATGACAAAAGCTTTATCGAACAAGCCCTGGCACTGACGGGAGCCAGTACGCTGCCCGAATCACTCGAAGTATCACTGACAGATTTGTCGCGCAGTGA
>JAYUBM010000031.1:0-7320 GCA_043740875.1 bacterium
TAAATAGCTAGTACTTTTGTCATTGGCTCTTCAAGCATCGTATCTGTTATAATTGCCAAGTCATTATGGCTTTAAAAGCTTGCTTTAACAACTAAATAACACATGCCGAAGTAGCTCAGTTGGTAGAGCAGCTCACTCGTAACGAGCAGGTCGCAGGTTCGATTCCCGTCTTCGGCTCCACGTCGTAATTCACTATAGCCTTGTTACTCCTTAACCCCAAACAATCGGAATTGTTGGGGCTCCCAGAGCATCGTGGCTAAAAATTAAAGTACACTAGAGTAGCTTAACCATCACAAAGAAGCCAAACCAAAAATTAATTCAGATTGATTTTTGAGAGGAGGCGGCTTGGTAATGCGGCCAAGGGCGACGAGCAAACTTGTTTTGTCGTCGGCCAGGCTGGATTACCATCGCACGCCGACGAAGCGGGTATAGTTTAGTGGCAGAATGTATCCTTCCCAAGGATGAGATGCGGGTCCGATTCCCGCTACCCGCACCACGCTAAAATATTTTCAGGATGAGGACTTACAAACAATGAATCACATTTCTAAAATTACCCAA
The DNA here is from genome assembly GCA_043740875.1 of bacterium. Lineage (GTDB taxonomy): Bacteria > Patescibacteriota > Saccharimonadia > Saccharimonadales > SZUA-47 > JBBQVE01. The sequence continues at coordinate 559 of JAYUBM010000031.1, forward strand.
GCATCTATAACAAACCGTATCTTGGCAATGAAGTTTGTCGGTGAATTCATACTTATTTATCCGCTGTATACAATTATGTTTGGCGAGCGTGGTCATGTGAGCGCTGCAGGAATTGGTTTTATCCTTGCCGCAGGGTATATATTATCGGTATTGTTCGAAGTTCCAACAGGCATTGTGGCCGATAAAATAGCTAGAAAATATGTGCTTGTGTTGTCATTAACATGCAAGGCGTTAGGGTTGTTGGCCTGGTTATTGCTGCCGTTTATAGGGGGTTATTTATTGGGAACAGCTTTGTTCGCCTTGGGTACGGCACTCGAATCCGGTGCGCTACAAGCTTATTTGTATGGCACGCTCAGTACTGACAGCAAAAAGAACTTCGGCAAGTTTTGGGCCAGGTTAAATTCAATGGTGATGCTTTCATATACACTAGCTTATATTTCGGCATCTATCATAGGTGTTAAGTATCCCATTTTATTGCTTCTTAGTATTTTATCGTGTGTGATTGCAATAGGTATGTGCCTGACATTACCAAAAGATACGATTATAACAAAGCTTGGCGTTAAGCCACGGATATTAGCTAGTGCCTTTGGTCACATCGCCAAATCTAAAAGTCTAATTCGCCTGTTAATGGGTTCGGTAATCGTTATTGCTTTAGCCGATATGATGATTGAATACTCGTCACTCTACTACCAGCAAGTAGGTATTGTTACCCGATATGTACCGCTGGTATTTGCCGTTGGTAATATGGCCGGGGCAGTACTTTTTTGGACGCTGCATTCATACGAAAAGGCGCTAGATAAGTACAAAATACTTTTAATAACACTGGCAATTTTGCTATTAGTGGCATCTTTTGGCCAAAGCTTACTTATAGTAATTGTGTGTTTTTTGGTATTTTCGCGGTTTATTCGAGTGTTACAGATACAGTTTGAATCTAACATACAGCATCTTGCCAACGACGAAGCGCGGGCAACAATTACATCGATAGGCGCTTTTATCTCGAAGATAATCACGGCCGGTACTATTCTGCTTATCGGCTTTTCGGCGCACAACAGCATTATAATTCGACCATTCAGAACAGCGCTGGTATCAGGGGCAGCATTATTTATCATGGTACAGCTTCTTTACCGCATTGGGGATGCACGTTTCGTCAGCGTCAAGTAAGGTTTTATAAGTCAAATCTGCTATAATAAACAGTAAGATGACTTCTGTAAACGGCCGTTAATCATTTTTATTATGCATATACCAAAACACTATTTTCACGACCGTTCGATACTTGTATTAACTGGTGTAAATTCGGTATTAGTATTGATTGCTGTGCTATTTATTCTGTTGCGGGTTGATCCGGCTGAAGGCGGTACGCATATTGTGCAGTATCGTTCTAACTTGGGTATAAGCGCCTTCAAAAGCGGTTCTATATCCGAATTCAGGGTGATTGCGGCGTTTGCCGTCACACAATATGTCTTTGGCTGGTTGCTGAGCATGCGCCTGTACGTCCACCGCCGGCACATGTCATTGGTTATACTAGCCTTAACCATGTTGCTGCTCATTTTAACGGTGGTAGTTACAAATGCTTTACTACTAGGAAATAAGTAAAAGAGAAATACGTAGATATGAAAAATATAGAAATTCCCACACCCGCTGAGCGCAAAGGGAGCTATCGGTTTTTTGAAGCACTGCCCGGCATATTAACTTGGAGTATATTGCTGTTGCCATTTTTATTAGCATTTTTGAGTGTGACTGTCGCAGCCTTTTTGATGCTTGGGTATTTGTTGATGTGGTTTGTGAAGGCTGTTGCCCTAAATGTGAGGGTACTGCAGGGCTATAAAACGCTGCGCGAACACGAGGCAGTCGATTGGCAACGTTTGATAGACGACATCGCTTATGGACAGGTGACGGCACCACATCCCCCTAAATGGCATGCCCAAAACCTGGCCAGAATCATGGCAGACCCAAATGGGATTCGGCCCCGCGATGTTATTCACGCTGTTATTATCGCCACTTACAACGAATCACGCGCCGTATTAGAACCAACCGTAAAGGCCGTGCTTGATTCGGATTTTGACATGAAGAAGGTGATTCTGGTTATAGCTTATGAAGGCCGCGACGGCGCCCAGTCTGAAAAAGCTGCGCTTGACCTTATTGCCGAATATGGCAGTCAGTTTATGTTTGCTACGGCCACAAAGCACCCCTTAACTGATGGGGAAGTGCGCGGTAAAGGCGGCAACATTACCTTTGCGGGTTTTTGCTTGCAAAAGCTTATCGAACAAAAGGGAATCGACCCCAGCCACGTACTAGTAACAACGCTGGATTCAGATAATCGCCCACACAAAAAATATTTAGCCGGCTTAACTTATGTGTACGGAGTGTGCCACGACCCCAAGCATTTGTCGTTCCAGCCACTGCCTATGTTTACCAATAATATATGGGATGCACCGGCGCCCATGCGGGTGATTGCCACCGGAAATTCGTTTTGGATGTTAGTGCAGGGTCTGCGCCACCATACGCTGCGTAATTTTTCTGCTCACGCCCAACCGCTAAATGCGCTAATTGAAACAAAATTTTGGAGCACGCGAACAATAGTTGAAGACGGACACCAATTTTGGCGTTCATATTTTACCTTTGATGGTAACCACGAAGTAGTGCCGATCTTTTTGCCTATTTACCAAGACGCCGTATTGGCCAAAGGCTATCGCCGCACGCTAAAAGCCCAGTTTATTCAGATACGTCGCTGGGCTTGGGGTGCATCCGATGTCGCTTATGTCGCTAAATATGGCTTTTTTACCAAGAACAAGATAAATAAGGTAGACGTTACTTTTAAGTTTATGCGCCTACTGGATGGCCATGTCAGCTGGGCAACATCACCGCTTATTTTGCTGTACGGAGCGTTGGTGCCGGGGCTATTAAACCACACCAGCTTTTTGGCCTGGCAGTTATCTAAAATCGCCAGTAACATAGAGACAATTGCCCTTGCCAGCATTGTTGTCTCTTTGTTTATGAGTTTCAAGATCTTGCCGCCAAAACCAGCCCGCTACAAGCACTCGCGCACCGTTTTGATGATTTTACAGTGGGTGCTGTTGCCTTTTACCACCATCTGTTATAGCGCCTCGGCGGCAGTGTATTCGCAAACCCGGCTAATGTTTGGCAAGTACATCGGCGCCTTCGACGTGACCGAAAAGGCAGTATTGTCGGATACTGCTGATTCTGCCCGTTCGCTTAAAAGCTAAAGCCGCGTAATTAGTGGGCTTAAGCCCGCATTCTTAATTTAGGGTCTTATACATAAGCGCAATATTTTACGACGTACGCGCTTTGTACACGGCAGCGGCAGTTTTATCAAAGCGCATCAAAACCGTGTAAGCGGCTTTTTTAATTTCGGCGGTGGTGATGACGGCTTGGTGTTTCTTTTGCACCTGCTGTAATACGGTTGCACATAGGGCTGCAGCGTCGGAAGCGGCTGTTTTTTTGTGTCGCAGGGCTTCGTACAGGCTGATTAACAGTAGTTCGGGCACAAAGTCATGCATCGAATCGTCTTGCAGCACACGAAAGGCTGAGCGTGCTTCTGTGCGCTCAAGCGTGGTCCATACAGCAGCGCATTTTAGGCAGTGTCGACGACGCCACACGCTGTTAGCGCGCTTTTGAAGGCGTGAGTTGGTCACCTTACTATCTTTGCCGCAATATATGCATACCATGTCAACATATTGACATAACGGAGGGGATAATGCTAGTGGATAAGTCGGCGAATTATGGGTATAAATAAAAAGTGGGCTATCTACAATGATAGCCCACTAGTCATCTGCCGAAACCATCGCTGTTAAGCGGTGATCTGGCGGACTCTTCGGATTCGTTGGCGGGTTGGCTTTGCCGAAGTTAATTCCTCGTAAAACAACTTAAACTCGCCCAACGCTTCACGTGTGTTGCTCAAAAAGCATTTTCACTCACTCAAAAAGGCTGATTCCACCCGGTCCCAGAAGAGAAGTGCCTCTCTAATTAACACGCTTATGTTAACATATCAAAGTGCATTTGTCAATAGTAAGCATAAACTTGACAGGGGTGAGTGATGCAAATACTACATTTTGACCATACGTTTTAGCTATGCATGGCTACGTTCTTGTAACGGTGGTCATGTCAGTCCATATTGGTGGGTAGGTAAAATCAAGTATAATTCTTTTACCGGTAGCCTCGGCACCCGAATGTACGGGCCGTTTTGGATATTTAATAAGATTATTGAGCACCAGCACATCGCCCGTTGATGCCTCGGCCTCTTGGTATCTGTAATGTTTCTTTGCAAAGTAAAAACCGCCGAATCGGTATTTTATGAAGCCACTGGTAACTATTAAAAAGCTGAGTGCGTGGTAGTTTATGCCGTCACGGTGCGGTGTAAAATCGGGTTTTGTTTTGGTTTCAAGCACTACGTGGTTAAGCTTTTCATCATGCGCTGCTGCCACACCACGGAGTAACTTTACACAGCTCCTCATGGCGGGTGCAGAGTCTTCGGGTAGTTTTTCTAGTATGGTTTCGACGTACGTAGAACGTAGTGCGCCATTTGCAAAAGCACCCCATACTTTATGGTTACTAATCTCTGTTTCAGCGTCCGACATCGTAGCTGCTTCAAATATATGACCTGCAAACACAGCAGATCCCTCAGCGGGTATACGGATATCAGGAATTATTAGTTGGGCAGCCTCGCTCATGTGCCACATCATAAGCTATTATCTTCAGGGGTGCAAGTCTGTTACAATGCAGGTCTACAATGGCACTATTTAAAACAACGGGCACTTTTGGAAAGTTCGGCCGCATTGGCGAGTTCGAAACGCGCCGCGGCACCGTGTATACGCCAACCTTTATGCCTGACGGTACCCGTGGGGTGGTCAAAAGCTTACTGCCTTCACAGGTAGCAGGTACAGGGGTCCAGGTAGTACTGGCCAACACTTACCACCTGCATTTGGCACCCGGTGAACAGGTGATAAGGTCACTGGGTGGCCTGCACGCTTTTGGCGGTTGGCAAGGGCCAATTTTAACCGACAGTGGTGGGTTTCAGGTGTTTAGCCTGAGTAAACTACGGAAAATTACCGAAGAAGGTGTGACGTTCAAGCACCCTATAAGCGGCGAAATGCGCCTGATTACCCCCGAAACGTCGATGCAGATCCAGATTGCCCTGGGCAGCGATATGATTGTCGCCTTTGATCACCTGACCGGTCTCGATGAAAAATCCCGCGATAAAACCCGCGAAGCTTATGACCGCACACACCGCTGGCTCATACGCTGCGTAACAGAGTTTAAGCGACTTACCAAAGACATGAAAGCGGGCCAGCGGCCACTGTTATTTGGTGTGGCTCAGGGTGGAATGGATGCCGATTTGCGGCGTAAATCGCTTGAAATCGTGCAGTCGAGCGATGTTGATGGAATTGCCATCGGCGGACTGAGTGTGGGCGAAACACAGGCCGAAATGTTTACCGTTTTGCAAGCTTTGGCACCGCACTATGACCCGAACAGGCCACGCTTTTTACTTGGGGTGGGCACGCCGCCAGACCTGCGATTTGCCTATGAACACGGCATAGATATGGCCGACTGCGTACTGCCGACGCGTAACGCGCGTCATGCCACTGTATGGCGTTTGCGTGAGACGGCACATTGTGGGCGGAGTCCTGCGACTTCGGTGCTCGGTGTGCCAGGTGCACACCTCCGCTCCGATGCTCGGATTCCATCCCAGACTGCACTCGTTCACGCAAGCGGCAGTTTCGAAATAGATGAGAAAATACACCTAACAAATGCCCAGTTTATAGATAACGCCGATCCAATTATGGTGGGCTGCGACTGCTATGCCTGCGCCAAAGGTTTTAGCAAAGCTTTTTTGCGGCACCAATTCAAAGTTGGCGAGCCGCTAGCCGGCAGCCTGGCCAGTATGCATAATCTGCGTTACCTGACCCGAATATGTGACGAATACCGCGACACTGCTACAAAAATATAAACGTTGCCCGAATTGCTTTATGATCAGAATCAATAGTCACAACTTCGCTGGATGTTTCAGCCAAGCCGCGGTGTAGCATCGTGTCGAGGCGTGCGTCAGGAAAACCAAGATAGCGAAGCCAAGAATGGTGCGTATCGACTAGAAGACAGGTTGGATCTGTATTTGATACTGGTATCAGGCGATTTCTTCTAGCCATTGCAATATCAACTTTATTCGCGCGTGGGTAATGATTCATGTCTGCACCTAAAATAGATGCGCCAATTGCTTGCTTTTGTAGGTGCTCACTCATTGCTTCTATTTGTTTATGGCGCGCATATGGCCTTACGCAGACAATTGGATGGGCAGTGGAAGCACTTATTTCTTGATTAGTAACCGTATCTTGCAATGTGCTACTTAGTAAGCCCCGTTCTCTAAATCGGTTTTGTATCCCAAATCTACTTGCCGCCTGGCTAAGCTGACCCTTTTGCTGCAATAGTTGGTAGCCGCTATTAAGTTGTGTGAATCGCTCGGATATGGCAATCGCTAAACCGGCACTCGGATTAAATGCTGCCAAAGTCAGACCAATTTCACCGATATTATTTTGAATAGTCAAAGGGTCAATAGTTAGTACTTCTTGCATAAGTATTAAATCACTGCCGGCCATAGCCTGAACACTTTCTGGGCTCATAAGCGTTCTGCCGTACTGAGTATTCAGCGTCATAGCCGTAAAAGGTACATTATCTGGTCTGTTCATAGCACTATTTTAATGCTTTTGTTAGACTAAAGATACATGAAACAGTTCAGCATTTTAACTAAAC